>JBAVBF010000166.1:0-3022 GCA_049586115.1 Thermoanaerobaculia bacterium
AGGCGTCGGAGCCGAAGGCGGAGCGCCGTAGGACGGTCGAAGGACCCCCAAGTGCTTGCCTTGTTCAGTACCGCCACCCTTTCCGGGTTACCAGGGAGGGGGTCCTTCGACCGTCCTGCGCGACTGCGGCTTCGCCTCCGTCGCTGCGGCGGCTCAGGATGACAGGGGGCCTTCGCGTGAAAAGATTCTTACTCTTCGCGCAACCTGATACGAATGCCTTCGTATCAAGCCCGCAACATGCGAACGAAGGCTAACTTTGCTCCCTCCGTCCCGTCCTATGCAGTCGTGAATCGACTCTTCGCGATCCTTTTCCTTTTCCTCGCTGCCGTGTCGGCGTTCGCCGCGGACGCTCCGGTGAACATGACCATCCATCGCGCGTCGGGCCCGATCACCATCGACGGTGAGTTGTCAGATCCCGGCTGGCAGGGCGCGCTGAAGTCGGAGACGTGGTACGAGACGAATGTCGGCGACAACGTCGAGCCGAAGCTGAAGACGGTCGGCTACATCGCGTACGACGATCATTTCTTCTACGCGGCCATCAAGTCGTTCGACAATCCCGCGGACATTCGCGCGCAACTCGGCGATCACGACGGCATCAGCGGCAACAGCGACGATTTTTCCGGCGTCATCCTCGACACGCGCAACGACGGCAAGACGGCCATGGAGTTTTTCGTCAACGCCGCGGGAACGCAGTACGACGCCTCCCTCGACGACGCCACCGGCAATGAGGATTCATCGCCCGATCTCTTCTGGGATTCGGCCGTCAAGCGGACCGCGGACGGATGGGTGCTGGAGTTGCGGATTCCGTTCTCGTCGCTGCGCTATCAGCAGAAAAGCGCGCAGGTGTGGGGCATCATCCTGTACCGCAACATTCCGCGCGAACGGCGCTATCAGTACTTCGACCACAAGCTGCCGCGCGGCTCGAACTGCTTCGTCTGCAACTACAACAAGGTCGGCGGCTTCGAAGGGTTGCCGACCGGCGGTCATATCGTGGCGGCGCCCTACGTGACCGCGAGCGAGAACGGCACGCTGCGCGGCAACGGCAGCAACAGCCTGCTCAATCGTCCCGCGAAGGGCGACGGCGGCATCGATGTGAAGTACACGCCGAACGAGCACACCGCGCTCGACGCCACGATCAATCCCGATTTTTCGCAGATCGAATCGGACGTCGCGCAGATTTCGACGAATCAGCGCTTCGCCATCTTCTTCCCGGAGAAGAGGCCGTTCTTTCTCGAGCGCGTGGAGCTGTTCTCGACGCCGATCCAGGCGGTCTACACGCGCACGATCACGTCGCCGCGCTGGGGTCTGCGCGGCTCGGGCAACAGCAATCACGACAGCTACACGATGCTGATCGCGCAGGACCGCGGCGGCGGGTCGGTGATCATCCCGTCGGCTACCGGTTCGAGTTTCGCCGATCAGGATTTCGGAGCGACGGATGCGATCGGCCGCTGGCGTCACGACTTCGGCGGCACCTCGTTCGCCAGCTTCCTCTTCACCGACCGCGAATACGAAGGCGGCGGCCACAATCGCGTCCTCGGACCCGACTTCCAGTGGAAGCCGACGGAGAAGGACACGTTCACCGGCCAGTTCCTGGTCAGCCAGAGCCGCACGCCGAACCGTCCCGATCTGGCCAGCGAATGGGACGGCCGCAATCTGTCGTCGTATGGCAGCGATCTTTGGTGGTCGCACTCGAATCCGAAGCTCGACCTCTACTCGGAGTTCAAGGATTACGGCGACGACTTCCGCGCCGATCAGGGCTTCGTTCCGCAGGTCGGTTACCGCGCGAACTACGGCGAGGCCGGCTGGACGACCCGGCCGAAAGGTTTCTTCAACCGTATCCGCTACTTCGGCATGGCCGAATACGACTCCGAACAGAACGGCGACATGCTCTACCGGCTGCGCTCGGCCGGCTTCGGTGCGGATGGCAAGTTCCGCTCCTTCACCCGCCTCCGTTTCGCGAATGAGAGTTTCCGGAATGCGAACGAGGTGTTGAGCCGCAATCAGCTCGTCTACACGATCCAGTTCGCGGTGAGCCGTCTCGTCCCGCAGGTGTCGTTCGACGGCTGGCTCGGACAGGACATCGATTTCTTCAACAACCGCGTCGGCCGTGGAGCGAAGGTGAATTTCTCAGCGAACCTGCGGCCGACGACGCGGCTGTCGCTGTCGACGACGGCGATCCTGCAGTGGCTGGACGAAAAGGGCGCGGCTGCCGGCGTGGAAGGACGGCTCTTCACCGCGCAGGTCGAACGCGTTCGTGCGCAGTACATGTTCTCGCCGCGAATGTTCGTCCGCGCCGTCGTGCAGAACCAGCGCACCAGTTCCAATCCGCTCGTCTACGGCGTCGACGTGCCGCTGCGCGACGGCAATCTGTCGTCGCAGTTGCTCTTCGCCTACAAAGTGAACTGGCAGAGCGTGCTCTACGTCGGTTATGGCGACATTCGCGACGTGAATGAAGAGGTGGTTTCCGTCGATCCGGTGAACCCGCAGAACCGCGTCTATCGCCGCAATTTCCTTCTTTCGAATCGGCAGTTGTTTTTCAAGTTGAGTTACGCGTTCCAGAAATAGTTTCTGCCGGCTTGATTCGTGGCCTCGACATCGCTACTATCCGCTGCACAGCAATATGTGCAGTACGAAGGCCGGGTGCTCACCCGGCCTTTTTCTTTTGGGCGGGAAACGGGAGGGAGGGGTCGCAATGCTATCCGCGCAACAGATCGAAAGGCTCGCCAAACGGAAGAGTTGTCCGCGCTGCAATCTCGAAAAGACCGAAGGGAACGCGCTCTGCCGGCGCTGCCGCTTCAAACTGCCGGCGCACATGCGCCTGCCGTTGCAGGGGATTGAAGCGCGCGAGGAGTGGATCGTCGCCAGCGCGCTCCGGGCCGCCGCGAATTACTTCGAGATCCACTACAAATCGATCAGGACGTTTGGCGGAGGACGCCTGCGCTGAGTCGGTCGCGCGCGAATGACATCTGAGGCCGGCTTTTTCGCGCGTTCTGAATCGGACGTCGCAGGCAGACGCTGAAAC
>JBAVBF010000167.1:0-6892 GCA_049586115.1 Thermoanaerobaculia bacterium
GCGGTAACGATCGGATCCGCGTCGAACAGTTACAACGGTTCGATCGACGTCAATGGGCAGGCATTGACGATCGATGAGAGCAACACTATCAACTCGACGGCGGTATTTTCCGGACCGCTGAATGGAACCGGGACGATCACGATCAACGGACCGGGCGTGTACATCGCCGGAATCGGGACCTTTAGCGGGACGATCGGCGGCGCGATGAATGTGTCGGGAGCGCTGCCGAATGCGGCCGTCAGCGGACGCTTGACCGGAGTGGGCACCGTCGGCAATGCGACGCTCGGAACGTTCTCTCCCGGAGACGAGTCGCCGTGGAAAACATTCGGCTATGACATCGCGTCCGGAGTCGTGCATACGAAATCGCTCCTCCTCACCGGTGACACGAGGTTTGACCTCGCGCCCGGTGGAACGTCGGATCAGGTGCAGGTGGCGGGGACTGTCTCCGTGGGCGGCTCGCTGATCGTCGACCTTCTGAGCGGCGCGCCGGCGTCAGGGCAGACCTTTACGCTCATCGACAACGACGGAGCGGATCCGGTCACCGGCACATTCACGGGGATGCCGGAAGGAGCAACGTTCGCCGTCGGCACTGCCACGTTCGTCATCTCGTATCACGGCGGCGATGGCAATGACGTCGTCCTGACGGCTCTTTCGGCGCAGAAAGCGTGGACCGGCGCCGTAAGCGGTTTCTGGTCAGACGCGCGCAACTGGAGTCCGCAAGCCGTTCCGAATGCCGGCGAGGTGTTGCTGTTTCCGGCCGGAGCGTCGCGGTTGATGATGACGAACGATCTTCCGTCCGGCACCACCGCCGGCGCGATGACGTTCAACGATAACTACACGCTGTCCGGAAATGCATTGACGCTGAATGGAGATCTCGCGTTTCGCACCGACGCGAATCACTTCGCAAACGTGCAGGTCACCTTCAACGGAGGCCTGAGGCTCGGCACGGCAGTGACGTTCGAATCGGCGCCGAACAATTACAACGGCACGATCGACGTCAATGGACAAACGCTGACGATCGACGAGAACAGCACGATCAACGACACGGCAAAGCTGAATGGACCGCTCAACGGAAGCGGGACCGTAACGATCAGCGGCCCGGGCGTGTACATCGCCGGAATCGGGACCTTCAGCGGGACGATCAACGGCGCGATGAATGTGTCGGGATCGCTGCCGGATGCAACGGTCAACGGCCGCCTGACCGGAACGGGCACGGTCGGCAATGCGACGCTGGGAACGTTCTCGCCCGGCAACGAATCGCCATGGAAGACGTTCGGCTTCGACGACGCGGCGGGCGTAATTCACACGAAATCGTTCGTGCTCACGAGCGGCGCAAGGTTCGACCTCGCGCCGGGCGGGACGTCGGATCAGGTGCAGGTGACGGGTACGGTGACGGTAGGCGGCCCGCTGACGCTCGACATTCTGAGCGGCGCGATTGCCGTCGGACAGAGCTTCACCATCATCGACAACGACGGAGCCGATCCGGTCAGCGGCACGTTCACCGGAATGCCGGAACGGACGACGTTCAACCTCGGTGGCCACGTGGCGCGCATCAGCTACCAGGGAGGCGACGGCAATGACGTCATTCTCTCCGTGCTCGTCGACACCAGCAGCGTACTCACCCAAAACGCCGCCGACACGAAAGTGGGCGAGCCGTGGACGCTCACCAACACGGTCAGTTCCACTGCCGGTGTGCCCACGGGCGTGGTCTCGTTCTCCGCCGATGGTGTCACCCTCGGCACTGCCGCGGTGGTGAATGGAGTGGCTTCACTCACCATCACGCCCGCCAGCATCGGTACGCGCCACGTCATCGCCACGTTCCTCGGCACGGGCGTTTTCGTTGACAGCGTGTCCGCTGTTGTTTCGCATGTCGTCTCTCCTGGGCAGACCGCTACCGCACTCGCCGCCGATCATCAGAGCAGTGTGTTTGGGCAGACGGTGCATTTCACCGCGACGGTCACTGCGGTCGCTCCGGCGGCAGGCCAGCCGGACGGCAATGTAACGTTCCTCGCTGATGGCAACGCAATCGGTACCGTGCCGGTCGTGAACGGCGTGGCCACGCTCGCGATAGCGAACCTCACTGTCGGCAGCCACTCGATTTCCTCCACGTTCGCCGGCACCGGCAATTTCCTCAACTCCGTTTCGAACGCGACCGATCTTGTTATCGCCAAAGGCCAAACGAAGACCGGCCTCGCTGCCGATCACCAGAACAGCGTGTATGGACAGGTGGTCCGCTTCACGGCCACGGTCAGTGCCGTCGCTCCCGCAGCCGGTCAGCCGGGCGGAAACGTGACGTTCCTCGCCGACGGCAACACCATCGGAACGGTGCCGGTCGTCAATGGAACCGCCGCCTTTGAAACGGCGTCATTGCACGCCGGCCCGAGGTCAATCACAGCGACCTACAACGGCGACGCGAATTTCAATACGAGCACCGCCTCTCCGTTTCCGCAGTCGGTTGCCAAGGCCGCGACGCGCGTTGATGCGAGCACGCATAGTGTCCTCATCGGCGCCTCACCGGTCATCAACGCGTCGGTCAGCGTTCCGGCACGCTCCGACCTCGTTCCCTCGGGGACTGTCACCGTCAGCGCCGCCGGAACCATCCTCGGGACTTCTTCGCTCGCGCATGGAGCGGTCAGTTTCACGCTTGCGCCGCTCGCCGCGGGCGACCACACATTACTCCTCAACTTCAGCGGCGACTCTGATTTCGAAGCGAGCAGCGCGACCGTCGTTCAGACGGTGACACTACCGGCCATCTCCTGCGCCGGCATGCGCGTCCTCGAAGGCAATCACGGCGTCACGACGGCGACGGTCGTCGTCACCCTCTCGGCGCCAGTTCCGGAGACCGTTCGTGTTTCCTTCGCCACGGTGCCCGGGAACGCCAAGGAGGGCGAGGACTTCGAGAAAGCCAGCGGCGTGATCGAGTTTGCGCCAGGCGAAGTCACCCGCTCCATCGAGCTTCACATCCTCGGCGACACGTTTGTGGAACCGGCGGAAACGTTTTCGATCCTGCTCTTCGACCCGATCAACGCCACGCTCGAGACGCCATCCGCCGCGGTCGTCATCGTCGACGACGATCAGATACCACCACGGCATCGCCCCTCGCGACCCTGACGACGCCCGCCACCGACCTATCTTTTCTCTTTCTGAGCCTGCTTTCCGCTGCCAAAACGGCGTAGCCATTGCTATCGAATGCAAGCGAGGAAAGACCATGAAAAAACTCATCTCACTCTCTTTCATTCTCGTTCTGGCGTCTTCGTGCGCCGCAGGCGTTTATCACGATCGGTACGGCACTCGCGTCGTAGCCGCCCCCGAATTTTATGGGACGGTGACGTACTTCGATCC
This sequence comes from Thermoanaerobaculia bacterium, assembly GCA_049586115.1. Taxonomy (GTDB): domain Bacteria; phylum Acidobacteriota; class Thermoanaerobaculia; order Gp7-AA8; family Gp7-AA8; genus JADGNZ01. The sequence goes on from JBAVBF010000167.1 coordinate 3,343, forward strand.
GGTCGCGCGCCGTATTGATCTCGACTACATCGACGGCGGCCGTCACTACGTCCGGAACGTTTACTACGACGACGGATTCACGCGGTGGAACGGTGTGCGGTACGACCAACTCCGTGCCGGGGATCGCATCGTCATCCGAGGGCGGCAGGATCGCAACCGCTGGCGCGCGGAAGAAGTACGGCGCCGGTAGAACGTTCTTCGGCGCGGTCCGCGGTTAAATGCCTTTGTGGTAAACATGCGCGCTTCGGAGGGAGAGCGCATGAATCGTCTGCTGCGGCTGCTGTGTGTCGCCGGTTTCCTGGTCCCCGTTGCCTATGGGGCAACACCTTCCAAGGTTGCGGCGCCGGCGCTGCCGGATGCGTCGATCCTCAAAGGGATGCAGTGGCGCGAAGTCGGGCCGTATCGCGGCGGCCGCGCGGACGCGGTTGTTGGGATCGCCGATCAGCCGAACGTTTATTACTTCGGATCCACCGGCGGCGGCGTCTGGAAGACGACGGATGCGGGGCAGTCGTGGAAGCCGGTGTCGGATGGTTTCTTCGGCGGAACGATCGGTGCGGTGGCGGTTGCGCCGTCCGACCCAAGCGTCGTCTATGCCGGGACCGGTGAAGAGACCATCCGCGGCAACGTCTCGCCCGGCGCGGGAATGTGGAAGTCCACGGATTCAGGAAAAACATGGACGCACATCGGGCTCGACGACTCGCAGCAGATCGCGCGCATCCGCGTCCATCCGGTAAATCCCGATCTGATTTACGTCGCGGCGATGGGTCATACCTTCGGACCGAACGACATGCGCGGCGTGTATCGGTCGCGCGATGGCGGCAAGAACTGGGAGCGCGTGCTCTTCGTCAATCGCGACTCGGGCGCGGTCGATCTGAACATGGATCCGTCCAATCCGCGGATTCTCTACGCCTCGACGTGGCGCTTCCGGCGCGGCGCGTACTTTTTCGACAGCGGCGGGGACGGCTCGGCGCTCTGGAAATCGACCGACGGCGGCGACACATGGAAAGAGTTGTCGCGCAACAAGGGCATGCCGAAGGGCACGCTCGGCATCATCGGAGTCAGCGTGTCGCAATCGAATCCGCAGAACGTCTACGCGATCGTCGAAGCGAAGGAAGGCGGCGTGTTCCGCTCGCGCGATGGCGGCGACACGTGGTCGAAGACCAGCGACTCCGCCGATCTCCGCCAGCGCGCCTGGTACTACTCGCGCATCTACGCCGATCCGAAGGATGAGGACACTGCCTACGTCGTCAACGTCCGCTTCCACAAAACGAAGGACGGCGGGCGGACCTGGAGCGCGATCAATACGCCGCACGGCGACAATCACGATCTCTGGATCGCGCCGAACGATCCGCAGCGGATGATCGAGGCCAACGACGGCGGTGTGAACGTGACCACCGACGGCGGCGTGAACTGGACGAAGCAGGACAACCAGCCGACGGCGCAGTTCTATCGCGTCTCCGTCGACACCGACTTCCCGTATCGCCTCCTCGGGCCGCAGCAGGACAACACCGCGGTTCGCATCCGCCATCGCAGCGGTGGTGGCGGAATCGGTTCGCGCGATTGGGAGGAGACGGCCGGCGGCGAGAGCGGCTACATCGTGGCCGATCCGAAGAATCCCGACATCGTCTACGGCGGGTCGTACGGCGGGCTGCTGACGATCTACAACCACAAGACCGGCGAGCAGCGCGACGTCAATCCGTGGCCCGACAATCCGATGGGCGCCGGCGCCGCCGACATCAAGCACCGCTTCCAGTGGAACTTCCCGATCTTCTTCTCGCCGAACGATCCGAACAAGGTCTACGCGGCGTCGCAATATTTGATGGAGTCGACGAACGCGGGACAGAGCTGGAAGGTGATCAGCCCCGATCTCACGCGCAACGACAAGTCGAAGGAAGGGCCGAGCGGCGGGCCGATCACGAAAGACAACACCAGCGTCGAGTATTACGACACGATTTTCTACGGCGCTGAATCGCCGGTGGAAGCGGGCGTGCTTTGGGTCGGCTCCGACGATGGTCTCGTGCACGTCTCCCGCGACGGCGGCGCGCATTGGGACAACGTCACGCCGACGAAAGCGATCATGCCCGAATGGATCGTGATCAATGAGATCGACGCCAGCCCGATCGACAAGGGCGCGGCGTATGTCGCGGCCACGAACTTCAAGTGGGACGACTTCCATCCGTATCTTTACAAGACGTCCGACTACGGCAAGACGTGGACGAAGATCGTCGATGGGATTCCGGCGAGTGAATTCACACGCGTGATTCGCGCCGATCCGAGGAAACGCGGATTGCTCTACGCCGGCACGGAGCGTGGCGTCTACGTTTCGTACGACGACGGCGGTCACTGGCAATCGCTGCAGTACAAGCTGCCGACCGTTCCAATACACGATCTGCTCGTGCACGAAGACGCGCTGATCGCGGCGACGCACGGCCGCGGCTTCTGGATGCTCGACGACCTCGAGCCGCTGCGCCAACTCACGCCTGACGTTGCCGCCAAGCCGGTGCATGTCTTCACGCCGGCCCTGACCTGGCGGACGGCGGGCGGGGGAGGGCGGCCGGGCGGCGGGCAGGGCACCAATCCGCCTGGCGGCGCCATCATTGATTACTACATCCACGATCAAAAGCCCGGCACCAAGATCTCCATGGCCATCCTAGGCGGCGACGGCAAAGTGATCCGCGAGTACACCGGAACCGTGCAGGCCGAGGCCGCGAAACCGCGCGAAGCCGCAGGGACTTCAACGGTCGCCGCAATCCCAGAAGCTGACCAGCCGAAGGAAGCGATCAAGTCCGAGGGCGGTGAGGCCGAGGAAGAGGGTGGCGGCGATGAGGGCGGCCGGCGCGGACGCGATTCGAGCAAGCTCACCGACGTCGTCAATGGACACAATCGCTTCGTCTGGAATCTGCGGACCGCGGAAGCGAAGCGTTTCCCGGGCCTGATCATGTGGAGTGGCGGCACGCTCGGACCGCGCGTGATTCCGGGAACGTATCAAGCCAAACTCACAGTCGGCGATCAGCCACCGGCGACGACGTCATTCGAAATCCGGCAGGACCCGCGCAGCACGTCGACCGCTGCCGATCTCAAAGCGCAGTTTGATTTCGTGACGAGCGTTCACGACAAACTCTCCGAGGTGAACGAGGCGGTGGCGAGGATTCGCGAGGTGCGCAAACAGCTCACGGACGTGAAGAAGCGCGTGGCCGACAATAAGGCCGTCGTCGTCGCGGCGAACGATCTCGACAAGAAGATGACCGCCGTCGAAGAAGCGCTGTATCAGACCAAGAACAAGAGCTCGCAGGACCCGCTCAACTATCCGATCCGCCTCAACGACAAGCTGGCCGGCGTCGGCGATTCCGCGGCCACCGGTCCGTACGCGCCGACGGAGCAGCAGATCGCGGTACGCGACGAGCTGGTGTCTCAAATCAACATCGAACTGGCGAAATTGAAAGCGATCTGGGATACGGATTTGCCTGCGTTCAACAAGTTGGCGGCGGGAGTGCCGGTAGTGAAGTGACCCTGTCATCCTGAGCCGCCGCAGGACGGTCGAAGGACCCCC
>JBAVBF010000168.1:0-9921 GCA_049586115.1 Thermoanaerobaculia bacterium
GCTGTCGCCCTTCTGCTTGAGCGTGATGTACAGCTCGCGCGTCTCCGGCTTGCCGGCGTTCTGAATCGTCCACGTGCCGGTGATGTGGTACTGCTGCTCGGCGCTGCTCTTCACGGCTTTCTGTTCCTCGAACGACGTCGGCTTGACTTTATTGAACAGGCCGTCGAGCAGATACGCGGCCTGGTCGCGTCCGAAAAAATCGCTCTGTTCGATGAGGCCGGGAAACTGCAGCATCACCTTGTCGCCGGAAGCCATGCCCGCGACGATCGCCTGCGGGTCGCCGCTGCTGAACCCGCGCTTCAGGTTCGACATCGCCGTGTCGAGGTCGCGGAACTGCGCGGACGCGACCAGCGGAACGAACAGGAGCAGCGCTGCGAACTTCATCGAGAGTCTCATGGTGATCTCCAGTGCTTCGGGATAACGGTGTGCGGTGGGTCGTTATTCTAGCAGATTCAATAACTTAGCTGCACTCGCAAAGAGTCATGATGTCCTCGCTCCTGGACATGATGCCGCGCCCGGCAGCGACGTCGCGGAAGTCGTCGGGAACGGGCGCGGCCACGCGAAGTGGCTCATTCCGCAGCGGATGCGTCATCGAAAGTTCGCGCGCGTGCAGCATCGGGCGCGCCTCGTTCCGTTGCCCGTACAACCAATCGCCGGCCAGCGGATGGCCGATCGCGGCCAGATGGACGCGAATCTGATGCGTGCGGCCGGTCATGAGATCGACCGCGATGAGCGAGCCGCGCGGCGTGGCGCGAAGCGGCGTGACGATGGTGACGGCGCGCTTGCCTCCCTCTCCAACTCCGAACGAAATCGGTCCGATACGGACCAGCGGCGCATCGATGGTCTGCCGTTCGCCGAGCTCGCCCTCGCAGATCGCGACGTACCGCTTGCGAATGCGTTTCTGTTCGAATTGCCGCGTGAGGTTCGCATTGATCGACGCCAGTTTCGAGAAAAACATCACGCCGCTCGTTCCACGGTCGAGCCGCTGCATGAGAAAGAGCGGTTGCGTATGTTGCATCGCGATCTCCAGCAGCACCGGTTCGTCCGCGTCGTACCCGCGCTGCACGACGATGCCGGCCGGCTTGTTGACGAAGAGCAGCGCGTCGTCTTCGAAAAGAATGTCGAGCGTGGCCACGCGGACACTCTAAACAACTGCGACGGCGATGCGTACAACGGCGGATGCCCCGCCGCATCCTCCTCGGTCTCCTCGCTCTTTCCCTGCTCTCGCGTTGCGCAACGTCGCCGAAGGCGTCTCTCGATTCCGCAACGACCGGGGAAATTCAACGCATCGTCGAGGAACAGATGCGCAGCCAGCACATCCCGGGCGCCGTCCTCGCCATCGTGCGCGACGATCGCATCATCTACATGCAGCCGATGGGCCTTCGCGACATCGAGCACAACCTGCCGGTCACGGCCGACACGCTCTTCCCGATCGGGTCATGTACGAAAGCATTCACGTCGATGGAGATCGCCCGCAGCGCCGATCGCGGTCTGCTCTCTCTCGACGATCATCCGCGCAAGTTCCTGCCGTATCTGAAGCTCGCTGATCCCGAGGCCGACGCGCAGATCACGATCCGCGACATGCTCAGCCATCGCACCGGCCTCAAGGCCTACGCCGATCTTGCCGCGGAGCCGGGCGTGCTCACGCGCGAGGAGTACATCCGCGCCGCGACCTCTGCGAAACCAGCCGTCAAGTTCCGGACGAAGTTCCAATACTCGAATGCGATGTACGCGGCCGCCGGCGAAATCGCCGGCCGCGTGAATCACTCCACGTGGGAAGCGATCATCGCGAACGATCTTTTCAAACCGCTCGGCATGACATCGAGCATATCGGTCATCGCGGAGATGTTGAAATCGCCCGATCACGCGACCGGCTACGTCTTCGACCAGTCGTATCGAGCCGTGCCTGCGCCGAAAAGCCTCACCGCGCTCGCGCCCGGCGGCGCGATCGCGTCGAGCGCGCGCGACATGACGCAGTTGCTGCGGATGCTCAGCGGGGGCGGCCGCGGGTTCATCTCGCCGGCAAGGTTCCGCGACCTGACCACGCCGCTCATCGCCGTCAATCCGACGACGTCGTACGCGCTCGGCTGGGCCGTCTACGACTGGCAAGGACTGCGCGTCATCGAGCACAACGGCGGCTCGGACGGCATCAGCGCCCTCGTCAGCTTCATCCCCGAAAAGCACCTCGGCTTCGTCTTCCTCGCGAACACGTCGAGCAATGCGATGACGAAAGTCGCCAACGGCGCCGCCAGGCTGCTCTACCCGTTGCTCCTCGGGCAAAAAACTCCGCCGAAAGCCGCCGCGCCGAGCGCTCGGCATTCGTCTGACCGCGGCAAGGCGTTCGCCGGCGTAGCCGGTGTAAGACCCGTAGCCCACGGGTTTCACCCGTGGGTCTCCGATAACGCCATTGTTCGTGAGCGCGCTTCAGCGCGCGAAAGAGAGATTTCTCTCGCCCGTCAAGACGGGCTCACAAGTTGGCTGGGCTCCGATGACCCACGGCTGAACGCCTTGGGCTACGTTTCTTACGCCAGCTTCGCCGGCGCTCCGAACGATCGCGGCGATGTACCTTCCGTCGAGGGTCTCCTCGCCCGCATGATCGAAGCCGCTGGCGGTGAAGCCGTCCTTCGCGATCACGCCTCGGTCGAGATCCGCGCGCACAAGTCGTACGACAATCAGGGCGTCTTCGCCGATTTGACGATCGACGCAAAATCGCCCGACCTGCACAACGAAAACGAAATCTGGACCGCGGTCAATCGCGAGATCGGCCGCCTTCGCATCTACTTCGACGGCGCGCACGGCGGACAGGAGACGACCTTCGGCCAGGACGCGATCAACGACGTCGCCGCGAATGCTCGCGATCATCGTCAATACGCGTTTCCACAACTTCTCGCGCTGAAAAACCAGCCGATCACCGTCCGCGCCGGCGACGACGACACCTGGATCCTCGACCTCGGCGACGGAATGCGGCTGCTCGTTTCACGCAAGACCGCACGCATCACCGGCCGCGAAAAAGATGGCGAGACGATCGCGTACGCCGACTACCGCAATGTCGACGGCGAGCTCGTCCCGTTCCGCTCCACAATCGAAGACAACCTCGGCACGTCGACAGTGGTTATCGATTCGATCCGCTTCAACGTCGCGCTCGATGATGCCGTTTTCAGTCCGCGTCGCTAGCGGTAGAGCAGAAACTCCTCGCGCGTCCTGGCGAACTCGCGCAACGGCTTTTCCCACTCCGCGACCCACTCGTCGATGTTGCCGTCACCTTCGACGATTTCGCGGTAACGCGCGCTGCCGGCAAGAAGATCGATGGCCAGCCGGTCGGAGACGAACTCGTATGTCTCGCGCCGCCAGTCGAACTCCTCCGGATTCAGATCGCGCGCAACTTTCACGCACCACAGTCCCGTTCGATACGGCTCAAACTCGCCGCGATTGGTCACGTGCAACTCCACGCCGCCGCAAACCTTGCCAGCATGCTTCTGAAACGTCGGCAGAAAGTAGTGCGGACGGAAACGGATGCCCGGCAGTCCGATCGCGTTGAGTTTTTCGGCCAGCTTGAACGGATCGAGCCACGGCGCGCCGAACAGCTCGAACGGATGCGTCGTCCCGCGCCCTTCGCTCAGGTTCGTCCCCTCGATCAGGCACATGCCGGGATAAACCGTGGCCGTCGAAACCGTCGGCATGTTCGGCGACGGAATCACCCACGGCAGGCCCGTTTCGTCCCACCACATCGTCCGCCGCCAGCCGGCCATCGGAATCACGGCCAGATCGCAGTTGAGCTGAAAGACCTTGTTGAAGTAGCGCGCCAGCTCGCCCGCGGTCATTCCGTGGCGCGTCGGCAGCGCGAACATCCCCACGAAGCTCGAGAACTGATCCTCGCGAATGTTTCCCTCGAGATGCACGCCGTCGATCGGATTTGGCCGATCGAGCACGATCACCTGCACGCCCGCCTCGGCGGCAGTGCGCATGCAGAGCGCCATCGTGTAGATGAAGGTGTAGTAGCGCGAGCCGATGTCCTGCAGATCGATCACCAGCGCGTCGAGATTTTCCAGCAACTCGCGGCGCGGCGCGAGGTCGCTCTCGTTCGCGCCGTACAGCGAGTAGACGGTCAGGCCCGTCATCGGATCGGTGGAGTGATCGACGTGCGCCATGTCCTGCGCCTCGCCCCAGATCCCATGTTCGGGACCAAAGAGCGTGGTCAGCGTCCACTCCCGGCCGCGATGCAGCAGGTCGACGACGTGCCGCAGATCGCTCGTCACCGCGCTCTGATTCGTTACGAGGCCGATCTTTTTTCCCGCGATGGGGCGGGGATCATCAAGAAGTACTTCCAGTCCAGGCCGGACGATCGTCAATGTTCTGTTTTCCCTTCGAGGAGCTGCAGCGCATGCGGGATGAGGTGCAGAATCGCCTTCAGGTTCTCCCGCGCGCCGCTCTCGCTACCCGGTAAATTCACGATGAGTGCCGTCCCGCGAATCGCGGCCATCGCACGCGACAGTGGAGCCATCGCCGTCTTCTGCAGCGACACCGAGCGCATCAGTTCCCCGAACCCCGGAATCACCTTCTCGCAAACCCGCAACGTCGCCTCGGGTGTGACATCGCGCGCCGCGATGCCGGTCCCGCCGGTGGTGATGACCAACCGGACGCCATCGCCGGTCGCCGCTTCAATCGCCTCGGCAATCGCATCGACGTCGTCCGGCACGATGACGACCGCATCGACGTCATAGTTCGCCGCAAGAATTTCGCGCACCGCCGGGCCCGACGTATCGACTCGCTCGCCGCGCGAGGCAGCATCGGAGCATGTGATGACGCGCGCGCGAATCATTTCGCGCGGATTCTATCCGCGGCCACGGCGGTAGACGTCTTTACGATGACGAACGTGAATCACGGCGACGATCAATACTTTCTCCCGGATTTCGTAGAGAACGCGGTAATCGGCTAGCATTCCGCGGCGTTGAACGGCGAAGGAAGTTGATCGCAGTCGACGGCGTTAGAATGCCATCATGCCTGCCACGAAGCGCGCCACCATCTACTTCGATCCCGCACTCCACGAAGCTCTGCGAGAGCGAGCGGCCGAGGCGGAAACTTCGATCTCAGAGATCGTGAATGAGGTGCTGCGGAATGCTCTCGACGAAGACATCGTGGACCACGCGATTTTCGAACAGCGGCGCAACGCGCCTACCGTCGACTTCGCGACAGCGTCCGCGGATTTGAAGCGCCGTGGCCTCCTATAACGTCGTCATCACGGAAGAGGCGCTGAAAGAGATTGCGTCCGTTGATAGCCGTGTCGACCGCAAGCGTAGCTGGGAGAAATTCACAGGCTCGCCGGCAATCCTCGTCCGCACGGCTCCAAAAAACTCGAAGGATCACTTGAGCGGTACCGCCTCCGGCAAGCGTTCAACGCCGATGCTGCGCAGCGACTTCGCCTATGACCTGCCGTCGGAATTGATCGCCCAAGTCCCGCGCGAGCGCGGCAAGTCGCGGATGATGGTCGTTCACCAGGACGGTATCGAGCACGACTCATTCGCCAATTTTCCTGAGCGCCTGAACGCGGGCGACGTCCTGGTCATCAACGACACGCGCGTCATCCCGGCGCGGTTGTTCGCGAAGCCGAAGGCGGGGATGTCGCGGCCGATCGAGATCCTGCTGACTCGGCAGATGGGAGAAACCTGGGAAGCGTGGTGCAAGCCGGCGAAGCGCGTGAAGGTCGGCGATGAGCTGATCTTCAGCGACCAATTGCGCGCGCGGGTGCTGAAGAAAGACGAAGGCACCGTCACGATTGCGTTCGACGGTGATACCGAGGAGATTGAACGGATCGGCATCCCGCCGCTGCCGCCGTACATCGCACGGGAAACGCCGCGCGACGACGATCGCGAGGCATATCAGACCGTCTACGCAGCCGCACGAGGCGCCATCGCAGCGCCCACGGCCGGACTACATTTCACGCAAGAAATTCTGGATCGCATCGCAGACCGCGGCGTCGAGATCGTTCGCATCACGCTGCACGTCGGCATCGGCACCTTCAAGCCGGTGAAGGTCGACGATGTCGCCGATCACGTCATGGATTCCGAACGCTACGAAATCAGCGCCGATGCCGCGTCGCGACTGAATCGCGCTCTCGATGACAAGCGAACCATCATCGCCGTCGGCACGACCTCGGTGCGCACACTCGAAAGCGCGATCCGCACTGGCGACGGGCGTTTTCAATCCGGCAGCGCAGAAACAGACATCTTCATCACGCCCGGTTTTCAATTCCGCGCAGTTGACAAGTTGTTGACCAACTTCCACCTGCCCGAGTCCACACTCCTGATGCTAGTCTCCGCGTTCGCGGGGATCGGCACCATCCGCCGCGCCTACTCCGAAGCCATTTCCCACCGCTACTTTTTCTACAGCTACGGCGACTGCATGTTCCTCGAAAGGATCCGATGAAACGCATCCTCTTCTCTCTCCTCGCCTCATTCATCGTCATCACCGCCGTTCCGGCGCAGACGCCGCCGACTCCTCCGACCGACAGGAAAGCCGAGCCAAAGAAGCCGGAAAAGGGCGAGCAGGAACCGCGGTCGGCATCGCAGGAACAGCAGAAACAGGATTCGCAGAGAAAGGACGCATCGTCGTCCGCGGCCAAGCAGCCATCGCCGAATCCGATCACCGCGGAAGGCGCTGCCGAGAAGAAGGAAGACAAGAAGTGGGACGTTAACAACCCACCCGGGCCGCAGTACGACGTTCCGATCGATGTGACCGAGGGAACGTGGCTGTCGCTCGACGTCAGCCCTGACGGCAACGAGATCGCCTTCGATCTCCTCGGCGACATCTATACGATTCCGATGACTGGCGGCGAAGCGAAAGCGCTCACCAGCGGCATCGCCTGGGACATGCAGCCGCGCTACTCGCCCAACGGAAAGTGGATCGCCTTCACCAGCGACCGCGCCGGCGGCGACAACATCTGGATTATGAATCGCGACGGCTCGAAACCGCAGCAGGTGACGAAGGAAACCTTCCGCCTGACCAATGAACCAAACTGGTCGCCCGACTCCGAGTACCTCGTCGCACGCAAGCACTTCACCGCCGAGCGTTCCCTCGGCGCGGGCGAAGTCTGGCTCTATCACCGCAGCGGCGGCGAGGGATTGCAGCTCACGAAGAAACGCACCGATCAGAAGGACACCGGCGAGCCCGCGCTCTCGCCCGATGGCCGCTACCTTTATTACAGCGACGACACGACGCCCGGCGCGATCTACCAGTACAACAAAGATCCCAACACGCAGATCTACGTCATCCAGCGATTGGACCGGCAGGCCGGCGAGAGCGAGCCGTTCGTCACCGGTCCCGGCGGTTCCGTGCGGCCGACGCCGTCGCCGGACGGCAAGTCGCTCGCCTTCATCCGGCGTGTCCGTTACAAATCAACGCTCTTCATCCTCGATCTCGAGTCGGGAAAAGAAACTCCGATCTACGACGGCCTCGATCGCGACATGCAGGAGACGTGGGCCATTCACGGCCTCTATCCGACGATGGCCTGGACGCCGGACAACAAGTCGATCGTCTTCTGGGCCGCGGGTCACATCAGCCGGATCGACGTTGCGTCGAAGGCCGTGACGCCGATCCCGTTTCACGTCCGCTCCACGCGCCGCATTCAGGAGGCGTTGCGCGTTCCGATCGAGGTCGCGCCGTCCAGCTATCCCGTCAAGATGCTGCGCTGGAGCACCGTCTCGCCGAACGGCAAGCAGGTCGTCTACGGCGCGCTCGGCTATCTCTACATTCGCGATCTCCCGGCCGGCACGCCGCACCGCCTGACGAAACAGACCGACCATTTCGAGTTCTATCCCGCCTGGTCGCGCGATGGAAAGTCGATCATCTACACGACCTGGAACGATCAGACCCTCGGCACAATCCGTATCGCGCCGGCGGCTGGCGGCGAAGGGCGGGTGATCACCGACAAGCCGGGCCACTACATCGAGCCGGCGTTCTCACCGGACGGATCGAAAGTCGTCTACCGCACGACCAGCGATGGCTACCTGCGTACCGCGCTCTGGTCGGGCGAGACCGGCATCTACATCGTCCCTTCCGCCGGCGGCGCATCGAAACTGGTCACAAAAAAAGGCGCCTCGCCGCAGTTCGGCGCCTCGAACGACCGCATCTTCTTCATGACCTTCGAGGATGAAGACAAGCGCGGTCTGCACTCTATCGGCATCGATCGCACCGACGAGCGCGCCCATCTCCTCTCCGCCTTCGCCACCGAGTACGCCCTCTCGCCCGACGAGAAGTGGGTGGCCTTCCGCGAGAAGTTCAACGCCTACATCGCGCCGTTCATCCGCACCGGCAAGACGATCGACATCGGTCCCGACACGAAGTCGATCCCGGTCGCGAAAGTGACGAAGGAAGCGGGCGAGTACCTGCATTGGGCCGGCGACGCGTCGCGCCTCTACTGGTCGCTCGGACCGGAACTTTTCTCGCGCGACCTCAAAGACTCGTTCGCGTTCTTCGCCGGCGCACCGGAGAAGCTGCCAGACGCGCCGGCGAAGGGCATCAACGTCAGTTTCTCGCAGCCGTCCGACGTCCCGACCGGAAAACTCGCACTCACCGGCGCGCGCATCATCACCATGCACGGCGACGACGTCATTGACGACGGCACCGTGGTCATCGACCGCAATCGCATCACCGCCGTCGGTCCGCGCGCGAGCACCGCCCTTCCCGCGGACGCGAAGGTCATCGACGTCGCCGGCAAGACCATCATGCCGGGCATCGTCGACGTTCACTGGCACGGCGCGATGGGCGCCGACGAGATCATTCCGCAGCAGAGCTGGGTCAACTACGCCGCGCTCGCGTTCGGCGTGACCACGCTGCACGATCCATCCAACAACTCCTCCGAAATCTTCACCTCGGCCGAGATGCAGCGAGCCGGCGAAATCCTCGGGCCGCACATCTTTTCAACCGGCACGATTCTCTACGGTGCCAAGGCTCCGTTCAAAGCCGACATCGCCAATCTCGACGACGCGCTGTTCCACCTCCGCCGCATGAAAGCGGTCGGCGCGATCAGCGTGAAGAGCTACAACCAGCCGCGTCGCGATCAGCGCCAGCAGATCATCGAGGCCGCGCGCGAAACGGGGATGATGGTCGTCCCCGAGGGCGGCTCGCTGTTCGAGCACAACATGACGATGGTGGTGGACGGCCACACCGGCGTCGAGCACTCCATCCCCGTCGCCAACGCGTACGACGACGTGGTGCAACTCTGGTCGAAGTCGCACAGCGGCTACACGCCGACGCTCATCGTCGGCTACGGCGGCCTGTGGGGCGAAAACTATTGGTACGCGAAGACGAACGTCTGGGAGGACAAGCGCCTGCTGACGTTCGTGCCGCGCCGCGTGATCGATTCGCGGTCCCGCCGCCGCACGATGGCGCCGGACGATGAATGGAACCACTTCAGCAACGCGAAGCTGGCGCGAAAACTCAACGACGCCGGCGTCTCCGTCCAACTCGGCGCCCACGGCCAGCGCGAAGGCCTCGGCGCGCACTGGGAGCTCTGGATGTTCGTCCAGGGCGGCATGACACCGCTGCAGGCCATTCGCGCCGCGACGATCAGCGGAGCGCACTACATCGGCATGGACAAGGACGTCGGCTCCCTCGAGCCGGGCAAGCTGGCCGACCTGCTCGTGCTCGACGCGAATCCGCTCGACGACATCCACAACTCCGAATCGATCCGCTACACGATCGCCAACGGCCGCATCTTCGACGCCATGACGATGAACGAGATCGGCAACCATCCACGAACGCGCCAACCGTTCTATTTCGAATTGCCGGGCAACGATGCCGCGGGGCGTGCAACGATGGCGACGACGGACGATGAGGAGTAATCACCAATAACTCGTCGTGACCTCAACGTCGCCCATCACCACCGCCTGACAGGCCAGCCGCTCGTCGGCCGCAAATCCGCGC
>JBAVBF010000169.1:0-9007 GCA_049586115.1 Thermoanaerobaculia bacterium
CCTTCGACCGTCCTGCGGCGGCTCAGGATGACAGTTACGTCAGCCGCCCCTCCACCACACCCCAATCCACATTCGCCAGGAACGCGTCGATGTACTTGGGACGATCGGCCGGTTTGTAATCGAGCAGATACGCGTGCTCCCAGACGTCCATCACCAGCAGCGGGACGAAGCCGGCCACGTTGCCGTTCTGGTGGAGCTCGATCCAGTGATTGGAGACGCGTCCGTTGGCAGGATCGAGGTAGCAAATCGCCCAGCCGACTCCGCGCATTTTGCCGACGCTGACGAAATCCGTTCGCCAGACGTCGAAGCTCGGAAAGCTGTGCTCCACCGCGGCGCGGAAGCCGGACGCAGGATCGCCGCCTCCGTTCTGCTTCATGTTTCCGAAGTAGTACTCGTGCAGCACCATGCCGTTGTATTCGAATCCGAGGCGGCGGGTAAGCTCCGAGTAGGCCGGCATCTCCTCTTTGTCGACCTGGCCGTCGGCGAGAATCTCGTTGATTTTTTCCGTGAGCAGATTCGTGTTGGTGACGTAGCCCTCGTACAGCTTGAAATGCATCTCCAGCGTCTTGTCGGAGATGCCGGTGAGACCGGAGAGGTTGAACGTTTTCGGTTTGTAGCTTTGCTGTTCCATGCAAAGCGCACGTGCACTAATCGTGCGCGCAGCGGAACGTCGCGTAGGCGTAGGGATACGACGGACGGAACCAGTTGCGGAAGCTGCGGCGGATGAGCTCGGGCGGCGTTGCGGGTGACGCGCCCTTCATCACAAAATGCTTCCCGTCGAAGAAGTCGGCGGAGTATTGCGGATACGACGACATCGCTTCGAATCCGGGAAAGCCGTCGAAGATCGTCGACGTCCACTCCCAGCCGTTTCCGATGAGATCGTGAACTCCCCACGCGCTGACTCCCGCCGGATACGAGCCGATCGGAACCGGATCCCAATGCGTGAATCCGAAGTTGCCGTGGGTTGCGTTTGGTTGCGATGAACCCCACGGAAAAAGACGCTCCTCGCCGGCCGGCGTCCCGAACGCCGCGCGGTGATATTCGCCCTCGGACGGCAACCGTTTGCCGCACCACGCCGCGTACGCCGCCGCTTCGTCGTGCGTGACATACACGGGCGCTTCGAGTGGCAGCGGTTGCAGTTCGAACAGTCCACGCCACTGCCATGCACCGTCGTGCTTCGTCCAGAAGTGCGGCGGATTCGCATCCGTCGCTTGCACGAACTCGAGATAGTCGCCGTTCGTGACGTCGTGGCGATCGATGGAGAACTCGCCGACCTCGACGCGCATCCGCGGAAACTCGTTGTCCCATCCGAAGTCGCTCCCCGAACCGCCGAGCGTCGCCATGCCGGCGGGGATGCGCACCATGTCTTTCACGACGTCGCCGCGAGACAGTGCGCCACTTCGCCGCAATGGCGCGATCGGATTTTTCCGCTCGTACGGCAGCTCATGAAACAGATACAGCAGCGTCTCCTGATGCATCTGCTCGTGCTCGACGACCGTGAACGCCGCCTCGGCGTTACGGCGCGTCGGAGTTGCGCCGTCGTCGATCGGACCATCACACAACGCATGGAAAATCAGATCGTCCGCGTCGCGTCCGTACGCCTGAACATCCTCGCGTGCCGGCCAGAAATCGGTCGGCGCCTTCGCGGCATCTTCATCCTCGGGATCAATACCGCGCGCGAACAGCGTCTCGAACTCCGGATCGATTCCGTCATGCTTCAACGCCAGCTTGATGAGGGTATTGACCGCGAACGCCGGGAGATGTCCTTCGTAAAACACGATCGGATTGCGCAGCGGAATCGGCCGGTCGTAATACGCCTCGGCCGTCGGAATCGTGAACAGCTCGCGCGTGAACCTGCGGGTATCGCGATACCAGTCGATGAGCCGGTCGCGATTCAATCCATCAGGAAATGCGGCGTGTTGCATGGGCGAATTGTATTGCGGCTTCAGGCGATGGCCGGCTCTCCCACCGGCACTTCGATGACGCGGAACGGCTGGCGATCTTCGTAATTCGCAGCCAGCAGCGGCATGGCCACGTTGTAGACCGGCACGTTGCCTTTGGTCCGCCCTTCGAGCGAGCCGCGATGGGCGTGACCGTGGAAGACCGCGTTGCAGCGATAGCGATCGATCGGCTCTTCGAGCCGCGACGATCCGAGGAAGGCGTTGATCTCCGGCGGCTCGCCGGCGACCGTGGCGTGGATCGGCGAGTAATGCAGCACCGCGATTTTCTGTGGTGTCCGCAACCGCGCCAGCGCCATCTCGAGCTTCAGTGCTTCTTCGATCGTCTCGTGGACGAATTTCTTGATGATGTCCTCGCCCCAGGCATTGAGCTGGCGCCGTCCGAAACCGCCGCCGAATCCCTTGATGCCGGCAAAGCCGACGCCTTCGATCTCGTGCGCGGCCCCGTCGAGCATCGTCACGCCGGCACCGGCGAGGATCTTCACCACCTCGTCCGCTTTGCCCGATTCGAAATCGTGATTGCCGAGGACGCCGATGGACGGGATACGCAGGAATGAGGTGATGTCCTTCGCCAGGATCTTCGCTTCCTCGATCAGACCGTAGTCGGTGAGATCGCCGCAGAAAAGGATGACGTCGGCTTCCTGCGACGCGGCCTCGAACATCGGCTGCAGGCTGGCCTGCCCCGATTTCTTGACGTGGATGTCGGCGATTGCCGCGATCCGCAGGTTCTCTTTCATTTCGCGCCGTCCACTTCGATGCCGGCCGTCCAGAGCACGATGTCCTCAGCGCTCATGTTGCCGAGCGGCTCGAGGCGCGCATCTTTGTAGCCCCACTTGTTGATGTCGGTCAGGTACTGCTGCCGCGAGATGATCGGGCCGTAGCAGACCTTGTCGTTCGCGTCCGGCGACTTCGTTTCGTCCGCGATGCGCGCGCCCAGCTCGTCCATCACCCACGCCGGCACCTGCGAGCGCTTGAACGGATAGATGAAGCCGTAAAGCACGAGATGCGCGTAAAGACCGCGCCAGAGATGAGCGTAGCGATCGATGAGCCGTCGCCAATCGAGGCGATCGCCGACGGCGTGGATGACGTGCGCGACGTCGGCGCCGTCGAAGCGCTCGCGCTCCATGATCAGCCCCTTCGACCAGATCATCTCCTCGGCCGGAATCAGTTTCACATCGACGCCGAAGACCACGGCGTCGACGGCAAAGTCGAACCACCGCTCGTCGACGACCGCGACGCCATTGCCGGCGCTGAAGATCAGATCGATGAAATCGTCGCCTTTGAACGCCTTGCCCAGCCAGTGCGGAAACGTGAGACTCGACTCGTAGCCGGCCTCCTCGAAGACGCGTTTCGCTTCCGGAAAATCTTCGCGGCGGATGAAGACGTCGAAGTCTTTCGTGTGCCGTTCGATGCCGGTGTAGCGCGCAAAGGCATACGCGCCACCCACGAGAAACGGCACGCCGCCGTCACGCATCAACTCCATCGAATCGACATAAAACTTGCGGCTGGCCGGGTCGACCATCGTTTCGGAAGGACTCGCAATCGCGGACATTTCAGCTCCGCAAAACTGCACGGCTCGTGCCGGGTTCAGCGGCTCACGTAGACGTTTCCGCGAAGGTAAAACCGCAGCGGCCAGCCCGCCGCCTCGCCCGAATTCTCGACGCCTATACGATGACTGACGGCGATGTCCTCGTCCGCAATGTCGACGTCGCGCGGCGCAAGCCAGAGCGTGTTGCCGTTCAACGGCTGACCGTCCAGCGATTTGTCGATCGCCAGCGCGGAGCACAGTTTGCCCGGACCGTTCATCAAATCGCGGTCGCGCTTCGCTTTCGGACGGCGCTCACGCATCGTCTCGATCCCGCGCACCGGTTCCGCCGCGCGCAGCAGCACCGCTTCGGCGATATCCGACTCCTGCGTGACGACGTTCATGCACCAGTGCATCCCGTACGTGAAGTAGACATAGGCGTGGCCGCCGGCGAGGTACATCGATTCGTTGCGCGCGCTGCGCAGGCCGCGGCGCGCGTGGCTGGCGGAATCGTTCGCGCCGAGGTAGGCCTCGACTTCGACGAGGCGCGCGGCCATGAGCTCGCGCCCGAGGCGGCGCCAGAGCACGCAGCCGAGAAGCTTGCGCGCGACGGTGACGGTGTCGTCGAGATAGAAACTGCGCGGAAGCTTCATTGCGACGGAAGCGCGCGATTCGTGGCGCGGCGGTCGAGCTGATCCTCGGTGATGTGACGGCCGAGGAGCCGGATCAGATCGCGATGCACACCTGGCGGCGCGCCGACCACATTCCCGCGCTGCAGCCACCGCTCGCCACCCGAGAAATCGCTGAACATGCCTCCCGCCTCGGTGACCAACAACGAGCCGGCAGCGATGTCCCACGGCGAGAGGTGCAGCTCGAAGAAGCCGTCGAAAATGCCGGCGGCGGTGTAGGCGAGATCGAGCGCCGCGGAACCGGCGCGCCGCACGCCTTTCGCGACGCTGATCACTTCCTGAAAAATCGCGCAGTACACCGACACGAACTGCTGCGCGCGAAACGGAAAGCCGGTGGCGAGAAACGAGCTGTCGAGGCCCTCCTGATTCGAAACCCGCATCGGTATCCCGTTGCGAAACGCTCCGGCGCCGCGCTCGGCCGTGAAGAAAATGTCGCGCAGCGGTTCGTAGACGACGCCGGCGGTGATCTGGGCGCCAGTCTTCAAGCCGATCGAAATCGACCAGACCGGAAAATGCTGCAGGTAGTTTGAGGTGCCGTCGAGCGGATCGATGATCCACGTCCGGCCGCTGGTGCCCTCGAAACTCATCCCCCCTTCTTCGCCGAGGATGGCATCGTCGGGACAGTGTTCGCGGATCAGCGAGATGATCGCGGCCTCGCTTTCGCGGTCGGCGCGCGAAACCCAATCATTGCGCGACTTCAGATCGGCGTCTTCTTTTCCGAGCTGCTCCCAATGCTTCAACAGAACGGCCGCACCGAGGCGCGCCGCGTCCGATGCAAGCTCCACGTCATTTTTTCTGGCGGTCATGCGAGGCAAATTCTATGGCAGCGAATTGGGCTATGCTCGAAGCGATCCATGCAACCTCGCACGATCTCGCGTTATCGCGTAGGTCGCCTCATCGGTGCAGGCGGCATGGGCGAGGTTTATCTCGCCGAGGACGAAACCCTCAACCGCAAAGTGGCGCTGAAACTCCTGCCCGTGCGCTTCACTCGCGACGAGGAACGCGTCCGCAGGTTTCAGCGCGAGGCGCGCGCGGCATCCGCTCTCAATCATCCGAACATCATCACGATTTACGAGATCGGCCACGCCGATTCGGTCCATTACATCGCCACTGAATACATCGAAGGCGAAACGCTGCGCGAGGTGATGGCCAAACGGCGGCTCAATGCCGGCGAAGTGCTCGACGTCGCAATCGGAGTCTCCAGTGCGCTGGCCGCCGCGCACGACGCCGGCATCATCCACCGCGACATCAAGCCGGAAAACATCATGCTGCGGCCCGACGGCTACGTGAAGGTGCTCGATTTCGGCCTGGCCAAACTGGCCGAGCCGGAATCGGCGCTTCAGGACAGCTCGACCGGCACCGTCCTCGGCACGCTGCTCTACATTTCGCCGGAACAGGCGCGCGCGCAACAACCGGATTCCCGCTCCGATCTCTACGCCCTCGGCGCCGTGATGTACGAGATGGTCACCGGCCAGCCTCCGGTGCGCGGCGACAATTTCGTCGACATCGCCAATGCCATCGTCAATGAAGTCCCGAAGCCGCCGTCGCATTATGTCAGTAGCGTACCGCCAGAGTTGGATCGCATCGTTCTCAAGCTGCTCGAAAAGGACCGCGCCAATCGTTATCAATCGGCGCGGCAGCTTCTCAATGATCTCCATACGCTTCGCCGCGAGCTCGAGTTCGAAAATAAACTCAGCTCGCTGGAAATGCACCGCCATTTCTCGGCGCCGGGATTCGACGAGCAACAGACTGCGCAAATGACGTTTCCGATCGGCACGCGCGGCCGCTTTTCAGTGCGACGCGCCGTCCGCGACGGGCGCATGATCGTATTGATGTCGCTCGTGCTCGTCGGCCTGCTCGCCGCCGCGACCTACTCGATCATCAAAAGCACTCTCTTCGCCGACAAAATCGACAGTGTCGCGGTGCTGCCGTTCGTCAATGCCTCGGGAAATCCCAATAGCGAATATCTCAGCGACGGTCTGACCGACAGCATTACCGATTCGTTGTCGCAATTACCGGAATTACAGGTCGTCGCGCACAGCACTGTCTTCCGTTATAAAGGGAAAACTACCGACCCGCTTGCAATTGGGCGCGAGCTGCACGTACGCGGCGTCGTCATGGGACGCCTCATTCAGCGCGGCAACACGGTCGTCGTGCGCGCGTCGCTGACGGATGTCAAGCGCGGAACTCAGGTATGGGGACAACAGTACGACCGCAATCTCTCGGACGTCGTGGCGTTGCAGAAGGATCTGGCTGACGAAATCTCGTCACAATTGCAGCCGCATCTAACTGGCGAAGAGCGAAAGCTGTTGAGCCGCGGGCGTCCGGAGAGCAACGAAGCGTTTCAGCTCTACCTCAAAGGCCGCTATTTCGCGACGAAATACAATGATGAGGAGTCGGCTCGAAAAGGAATCGGCTATTTCAATCAATCGATTGAGCGCGACCCCACATACGCGCTCGCGTACGCTGGACTGGCGGCGGCCTATTATCAATTGTCCAACCTTTTCATGCCGCCTCGCGAGGCAATGCCGCGCGTTCGCGAAGCGGCGGAGCGCGCGCTGGCGCTCGATGATTCGCTCGCGCCTGCGCACACATGTCTCGCGCTGGCGCTGACCTGGTATGACTGGGATTTCGCGAAAGGGGAGGCGGAGTTCAAGCGCGCCATCGCACTGAACGCCAACGACGCCGAGGCGCATCGCATGTATGGCGACTTTCTCACCGCGATGGGCCGCTTCGGCGAGGCGCTCGCCGAAAAGCGCCGCGCCGAACAACTCGATCCGCTTTCCGTTCCTACGAGTTGGGACGTCGGCCGCTGTCTCTATTACGCCGGCCGCGATGAAGAAGCGATCGAGCAGGCAAAACATACGCTGGATCTCGACGCCAGCTTTCCCTATGTTTATTACCTCGAGGCGCAGATCGACTATCGCAGGAACAATCTCCCCGAAGCGCTGGCATTGATGCAGAAGGCCATGCAACTCGGCGGACATAGTCAGCTTCTCATTACAAACTGGGGCATGATCAACGCCCGCGCCGGCAACCGCGACGAGGCTTTGCGCGCAATAGCGGAATTGCGCGCCCGCGCCGCCGGCACCTACACGCTGCCGCTTTTCCTCGCACGCATTTACGCCGCGCTCGGAAATAATGACGAGGCCCTGAAAAACCTCGAACAGGTATACAACGACCGCTCCGAATCCGCGGTCTGGCTCAACGTCGATCCGTCACTCGACACGCTCCGCAAAGACCCACGATTCATTGCGTTGATCAGGAAAGTAGGCGTGACGAAGTGACACGCCACGATCGAGCCGCTGCATCGCTTCTTCGTGCGTGATCACGCGTCCAGCCTCGATGTCTACGCCGCGTTTCCTCCGTCTCTCCGCGCGCTCCGCGTGAAACCGTCACCTCACCACTCGCGCCGCAGCCTCGCGAATCGCGGCGAGGGTAGGGAAATGCCGCCGCCGATCCTCACCTCTATACATGTCTATGCGCGGCACGGTTCGGCGCGCGCGGCCGGGGGTCGCGATCGATCTTCGTGCGTTCGGCTGGGACAGGGCGCTGATCGCCACACTGCGTCACTCGACGTTGCCGTGGTTCGACGGATTCGCGGCGGATATTTCGCTCGACGCCACGCCGATCGCGGATGCCGGCGAGCTTGGCGCGCGCGACCGCTTGTCGCTCGTCGCGCAATTTGCGGCGCATGAGGCTCTGCTGCAATTCGCCGGATTCTCGGACGCCGACTACGACCCGGCGGAATGGGCGGTCGTCCGCAAGCGCGGCAACGACTGCCGGCTCGTGCGCGTGACCGCCCGAGGAATGGCGGAGGAGGCGCCGCCGGCGTTGACGGTGATCCAGCAGTTCGCGGAAGCGAACGGCGCGCCGCCGCTCGAGTCGTTGCGGCAATCGTGGGGACGCGCGGAATCGGTGTACATCGAGATCGAATCGCGTTTGCGCGGCGATGCAGTTGCCGATCTCCGTTGGATGCGCCGCGCGGCATTCGGCGAGATCGCGTCGCCAGGACCGGACGCGCTGAACGACATCCTGCGCGGCACGGCGCGAAGTTTTCGCGGAAGTGGCGCCGACAGCATCCGCGCCGCGGCGGCACTTGGCGGCGAACAGCTGCTGGAGATTGGCCGAGACGCCTCGCCGCTGCAGCGCTACTCCGCGATCAACGCGCTTGCCGCGGTCGCCGGACCGCTGGAGAAACGGAGCGAGAGCGAGATCGTCGAAGCGATCGTCGAACGTGCGCCGCGGCAGCGATTGATTTTCGCGATCACCAACCGCGATCGTTTCGACGCCGCCTCGGCGCGCGTCGTCGAGATGCTCGCCGCGACGGACGCCGGAATCTGGATTACCGCCGATCGCGGCGACGTCGACCTGCCGGCGGCGCGATCGTTCATCGTCGCGCCATCGCTGCGCGCCGCACGCGAAGTCGAAGGACGCGCGCAACTTGAGGCCTTCGTCGAGTCGGACGCCTTCCCGGGTTTTCTCGACTCAGGGACGCTGCCGTTCGATGAAGAAGTTCCGGCGCTGGCATCGTTGCGCGAACCGCTGCGCTCCTACATCGCCGCGATCGCGCTCCTCGGCATACGCGCGCCGCTCGAGGTCGCGGCAGCGTTTTTCCGAAAGCTGATGTTCGGCGAAGCGGTCGACGGGCTCGTCGTCGACGGCATCACTTCGATCGAAGACGGCTATCTCGTCTTCGCCTCGGACGCCGTACGCAGAGCAGCATTGCGGCTGATTCCGCTTTCGTCGCAGGCAACGCTCGCTCGCGTTGCGGCCGACGTCCTCGCGGAGACAGGAGACTTCGCGGCGTCCGCGTCGCTGTTGGTTGAAGCCGG
>JBAVBF010000170.1:0-6084 GCA_049586115.1 Thermoanaerobaculia bacterium
GACCGACTCGGTCAACTCGATGGCCGGCAATCTGACCGGTCAGGTCCGCAACATCGCCGAGGTCACGACCGCGGTCGCCCTCGGCGATCTGTCGAAAAAGATCATCGTCGACGTTCGCGGCGAACTGCTCGAGCTGAAGAACACGATCAATACGATGGTCGATCAGCTCAGCGCGTTCGCATCGGAAGTCACCCGCGTGGCGCGCGAAGTCGGAACGGAAGGGAAGCTCGGCGTTCAGGCGGAAGTGAAGGGCGTTGCCGGAACGTGGAAGGACTTGACCGATTCCGTGAACGCGATGGCCGGCAATCTGACCGGCCAGGTGCGCAACATCGCCGAGGTCACCACCGCCGTCGCCCTCGGCGATCTATCGAAGAAGATCACGGCCGAGGCGAAGGGCGAGATTCTCGAGCTGAAGAACACGATCAACACGATGGTCGACCAGCTCGGCGCGTTCGCGTCGGAAGTCACGCGTGTGGCGCGCGAAGTCGGCACCGAGGGGCAGCTCGGCGGTCAAGCCCAGGTCAAAGGCGTAGCCGGTACGTGGAAGGACTTGACCGACTCGGTCAACTCGATGGCCTCGAACCTCACCGGTCAGGTGAGAAACATCGCCGAGGTCACCACCGCGGTGGCCATGGGCGACCTCTCGAAGAAGATCAGCGCCGAGGCGCAGGGCGAGATCCTCGAACTGAAGAACACGATCAACACGATGGTCGATCAGCTCCGCGCGTTTGCCTCCGAGGTTACGCGCGTGGCGCGCGAAGTCGGAACGGAAGGAAAGCTCGGCGGCCAGGCCATGGTGCAGGGCGTTGCCGGCACGTGGAAGGACCTGACCGATTCGGTGAACTCGATGGCCGGCAACCTGACCGGCCAGGTCCGCAACATCGCCGAAGTGACGACAGCCGTCGCCCTCGGCGACCTCTCCAAGAAGATCACCGCCGAGGCGCAGGGCGAGATCCTCGAGCTGAAGAACACGATTAACTCGATGGTCGATCAGCTCAACTCCTTCGCCGCGGAGGTCACGCGCGTGGCGCGCGAGGTCGGAACGGAAGGAAAGCTCGGCGGCCAGGCGCAGGTGCGCGGTGTAGCCGGCACGTGGAAAGACCTCACCGACAACGTTAACTCGATGGCGTCGAACCTCACCAATCAGGTGCGCAACATCGCCCAGGTCACCACGGCCGTGGCCATGGGCGATCTGTCGAAAAAGATCACGGTCGACGTCAAGGGCGAGATGCTGGAGATGAAGAACACCATCAACTCGATGGTCGATCAGCTCAACTCGTTCGCCGCCGAGGTCACCCGCGTGGCCACGGAAGTCGGTACGGAAGGGAAGCTCGGCGGTCAGGCCCAGGTGAAGGGCGTGGCCGGTACGTGGAAGGATCTGACCGACTCGGTGAACTCGATGGCCGGCAACCTGACTGGCCAGGTCCGCAACATTGCCGAGGTCACGACGGCGGTCGCGAATGGCGACCTGTCGAAGAAGATCACCGCCGATGCGCGCGGCGAAATCCTGCAGCTCAAGAACACGATCAACACGATGGTCGATCAGCTCAATACCTTCGCCGGCGAGGTCACGCGCGTGGCGCGCGAAGTCGGTACCGAGGGACGGCTGGGCGGGCAGGCGCAGGTCAAGGGCGTGTCGGGCACGTGGAAGGATCTGACCGACTCGGTCAACTACATGGCGTCGAACCTGACCAATCAGGTGCGCAACATTGCGCAGGTCACGACAGCGGTCGCGAACGGCGACCTGTCTAAGAAGATCACCGTCGACGTCAAGGGCGAGATGCTGGAGCTGAAGGACACCGTCAATACGATGGTCGATCAGCTCAACTCCTTCGCCGCCGAGGTCACGCGCGTGGCGCGCGAGGTCGGCACGGAAGGGAAGCTCGGCGGCCAGGCGCAGGTGAAGGGCGTGGCCGGTACGTGGAAGGACCTCACCGACAACGTGAACATGATGGCTTCGAACCTGACCAATCAGGTGCGCGGCATCGCCAAGGTCGTGACCGCGGTCGCCCGCGGCGTTCTGAAACAGAAGCTCAACGTCGAGTCGCGCGGTGAGATCGCGGAGCTGGCCGACACGATCAACGACATGATCGACACGCTGGCCACCTTCGCGGATCAGGTCACGACCGTGGCGCGCGAAGTCGGCGTGGAAGGAAAACTGGGCGGCCAGGCGAACGTGCCCGGCGCGTCGGGCACGTGGCGCGATCTGACGGACAACGTCAATCAGCTCGCCGCGAATCTGACGACGCAGGTGCGCGCCATCGCCGACGTCGCCACCGCCGTGGCCAAGGGTGACCTCAGCCGCAACATTACGGTGCAGGCCGAAGGGGAGCTGGCCGCGCTCAAGGGCAACATCAACGAGATGATCCGCAACCTCCGCGAGACGACGTCGCGGAATACGGAGCAGGATTGGCTGAAGACGAATCTGGCCAAGTTCACGCGGATGATGCAGGGGCAGAAGAATCTGTCGACCGTCTCGCAGCTCATTCTTTCCGAACTGGCGCCGGTAGTCGGCGCGAAGCATGGCGTCTTCTACGTCATGGATTCGAACGGCGGCGGCGAGCCGATCCTGAAGCTGACCGCGACCTACGCGTACAAGGAGCGGAAGAATCTGGCCAAGCAGTTCCGCGTGGGCGAGGGCGTGGTGGGACAGGCGGCGTTCGAGAAGCAGCGCATCCTGCTGCAGCACGCGCCCGATGACTACATCACGATCAACTCCGGCCTCGGCGAAGCGAAGCCGATGCAGATCGTGGTGCTGCCGATCGTCTTCGAAGGCGCGGTGCTGGCGGTGATCGAGCTGGCCTCGTTCATGGCCTTCACCGATACCTACCTGTCGCTGCTGGATCAGCTCACCGAATCGATCGGCGTAGTCATCAACACGATCCAGGCAAACATGCGGACGGAAGAGCTGCTGACGCAGTCGCAGTCGCTCGCCGAGGAACTGCAGGCGCAGCAGGAAGAGCTGACCGAGACGAACAAACGGCTCGAGCAGCAAGCCAAGTCGCTGCAGGCCTCGGAAGAGTTGCTGAAGACGCAGCAGGAAGAGTTGCAGCAGACGAACGAGGAGCTGGAAGAGAAAGCGCGCTTGCTGCAGACGCAGAACGAAGAGGTCGAACACAAGAACCGCGAGGTCGAAAACGCCAAGCGTCAACTCGAAGAGAAGGCGCGGCAACTGGCGCTGACGTCGAAGTACAAGAGCGAGTTCCTGGCGAACATGTCGCACGAGTTGCGCACGCCGCTGAATTCGCTGCTGATCCTGGCCAAGCTGCTCGCGGAGAATCCGGACAACAACCTCTCGGGCAAACAGGTCGACTTCGCGCGGACGATTCACTCGTCGGGTCAGGATCTGCTCACGCTGATCAACGACATCCTCGATCTGTCGAAGATCGAGTCGGGCATGATGACCATCTCGCTCGGCGATCTGCCGTTCACGGAGCTGGCCGAGTCGATGGACAAGACCTTCCGGCAGGTGGCGAACGACAAGCGGCTCGATTTCGACATCGATCTCGATGCGAGCCTGCCGCGCACGATTCACACGGACGCGACGCGCTTGCAGCAGGTGCTGAAGAACCTGCTCGGCAATGCGTTCAAGTTCACGGAGAAGGGCGGCGTGACGCTGCGCGCCTCGACCGTCGGCGAAGGATGGACGCCGGGTCACGAGACGCTGGAGCGCGCATCGTCGGTGATCGCGTTCACCGTTTCGGATACGGGCATCGGCATCCCCGACGAGAAGCAGCGAATCATCTTCGAGGCGTTCCAGCAGGCCGACGCCAGCACGACGCGCAAGTTCGGCGGAACGGGTCTCGGCCTCTCGATCAGCCGCGAGATCGCCCGCCTCCTCGGCGGCGAAATTCGCGTGACGAGCGAGGAAGGCAGCGGCTCGTCGTTCACGCTGTTCCTGCCGCAAAGCTATGTGGCGCCGACGCGCCGCCGCGACGAGGACCGCACTGGTTCAGCGCTGGAGCCGGCGCTGGAGCCGGCGATCTCTCTGCGCCGCGCGGACGATTCGGATACGCAGGCGCGCACCGGCTCGCCGGAAGTGACGAAGTTCGAGACACGCCGTTCGCGCCGCGAGGACGAGAACCGCATCGAGGAGACGCAGCTCGTCATCGAGGAGCAGGTCCCCGACGATCGCAATTCGATCGCCGAGGGCGACCGGCTCGTGCTGATCGTCGAGGATGACGTGACGTTCGCCAGCATCCTGCTCGACATGGCGCACGACAAGGGATTCAAAGGCGTCGTTGCCACGCGCGGCGAGAGCGGCCTGCAACTGGCCAAGCGCTATCGCCCCGACGCGATCACGCTCGACATCGCGCTGCCCGACATGGAAGGGTGGACGGTGCTCGATCGTCTCAAGCACGACAAGTCGACCCGCCACATTCCGGTGCACATCATCTCCGGCGACGACGAAACCGCGCGCGGCCTGAAGCTCGGCGCGTTCGCGCAAGTCCAGAAGCCGGTCACGAAGGATGCGCTCGACGAGGCCTTCGCGAAGATCAAGGGCTTCGTCGACCGGCCGAACAAGTCGCTGCTGATCATCGAGGACAACGAGCAGCAGCGTTCGGCGATCTCGGAACTGATCGGCGGCGATGGCGACGTCGACATCACCTCGGGTTCGAGCGGCGAAGAAGCGTTGCAAATCCTTCGCGACCGCCGTTTCGACTGCATGGTCCTCGACCTCGGCCTTCCTGACATGAATGGCTTCGAGTTCATCAGCCGGATGCGGAACGAGCTCGGCGTCGATGACATCCCGATCGTGGTTTACACCGGCCGCGAGCTGACGAAGAAGGAGGAGACGGAGCTGAAGCGGATGGCCGAGGCGATCATCGTGAAGGACGCGCGCTCGCCGGAGCGGCTGCTCGACGAGACCGCGCTCTTCCTCCACCGCGTCGAAGCGAATCTGCCCGAACAGAAGCGGCAGATCCTCGAACAGCTGCACGAATCCGATCCGGTTCTGGCCGGCAAGAAGGCGCTGATCGTCGACGACGACATGCGCAACATCTACGCGCTGACGTCACTGCTGGAACGCCACAAGATGAACGTCCTCTACGCCGAAAGCGGCGCCGACGGCATCGAGCAACTCCGCACCAATCCCGATATCGACGTCGTCCTCATGGACGTGATGATGCCGGAGATGGACGGCTACGAAGCCATGCGCCGCATCCGCGCGATGGACGAATACAAGAACCTGCCGATGATCGCCCTCACCGCAAAAGCAATGAAAGGCGACCGCGAGAAATGCATGGAGGCCGGAGCCAGCGACTACATCACCAAACCAATCGACGCGCAGCAGTTGATCTCGCTGCTGCGGGTTTGGCTGTATCTCTGATCTGCGGACATCTGCGTTCATCTGCGGATAAAAACATTTATCCGCAGATGACGCAGATTGACGCAGATGTTCTCGGAATATTCTTCTGCGTAGCCGAGCACTCGAGCTTTCTTTCAGGAGGGCGATGACTTGTTCGCGGCTGACCGACGGAAGCCTTCGAGAACGGAAGAGGCTAACGATCTCGGCATTCCAGCCCTACCCACAGTTGAGCATGCCGTTTGCTCTTACTGAGGCTAACGTGGTCACGCGGGCTGTCACCGAAGCAGAAGAGCAGGAAAAGAGCGATCTCGAGGGGATCGAGGTGCATCTGCTCACCGAGGGGATTTATCGGCACTACGGATTCGACTTCCGCGACTACTCGCTGCCGTCGCTTCGTCGCCGCTTGTGGAAGCGCGTCTACTCGGAGGGGCTGAGCACCATCTCCGGCTTGCAGGACAAAGTGCTGCACGACTCCTCGTGCATGGAGCGGCTGCTGCTCGACCTCTCCATCAACACGACCGCGATGTTCCGCGACCCGACTTTCTATCTCTCGTTTCGTCAAAAGGTGATTCCGCTGCTGCGTACCTATCCGTTCGTCCGCATCTGGCACGCCGGCTGTTCGACGGGCGAAGAGGTCTACTCGATGGCCATCCTGCTGCAGGAAGAAGGTCTCTACGATCGCTGCCGGATCTACGCGACCGACATCAATGAGGCGGTGTTGCAGCGCGCGAAGGACGGCATTTTTCCGCTGAACACGATGCAGGAGAACACCGCCA
>JBAVBF010000171.1:0-7377 GCA_049586115.1 Thermoanaerobaculia bacterium
GTCAGGTAGTAGCCGATCGGCGTTTTCGGCCAATCCTTGTAGAAACCGGAAACGCCGGCGACGATCCTGGTTGCGCACAACGCGATCGTGACGGCTGCGGCGATTCGTTTCATGCGGATTTCTCCTCGGTCAGATCTCGGGCGCGATCAGCCCGAGGTTGTTGTCGCGGCGTTTGTACATGACGGAGATGCGCTCGTTGTCGAGGTCGCGAAAGACGATGAACTCGTTCTTCGATCCATCGAGCGATTCGGCGGCGTCCTCGATGGTCATCGGCAGGATAGGGAGATCGTTGGTTTTGATGATGCGCGGCAGCCGTTTCGGTCCGGGCTTGCGCAGTTTGCCCGGCTCGAGCACCTGCACGGACCACTGCGTCACCAATCCGGCCGATTCTTTGTTGCGGCTGCCGTCTTTGCGATGGTGATCGCGGATCGTGCTGCGATTCTTCTGCGCCTGCCGTTTGACGTGATCGAGAGCGCTGTTGATCGCGTCCTGCATCGAGTCATCCGACTGCTGCACGGACTTGACGTCGTGCTCTTTGCCGGTGATGAGGATCTCGCAAATGTGGCGGTACTTCTCGACCTGCAGCACGACGCGCACGTCGATGACGTCGTCGAACAGTTTCTCGATGATCTTGTCGAGCTTTCTGGTGATCAGGCCGCGGATGTCGTCCGTGACCTCGTAGTGGCGCCCGGTAATCGATGTGGCCATGGCGCCTATCGTACTCCGAGGCTTACGTAAGGCCTTCTTCGTCCTCGGGGGGCGCGGCGCCGTCGTGACGATGGTGATCGCGGATCTTCTCGCGATTCTTCTGGGCCTGACGCTTCACGTGATCGATGGCGGAGTTGATGGCGTCGCCCATCGACGATTGCGACTCCTGCACGGACTTGACGTCGTGTTCTTTGCCGACGATGAGGATCTCGCAGATGTTGCGGTACTTCTCCACTTCGAGCATGACGCGAACGCTGATGACGTCGTCGAAGAGGCGATCCTCGACGCGTCCGAGCTTCGATTCGATCATCTCGCGGATGTCAGGCGTGACTTCGAAATTGCGCCCAACGATCTCGGGCGTGACTGCGGACATTCGGAACCTCTTTCTAGAAAATTTGCTTGCGGTCCGTCGATGAGGGGATGTTCAGCTCATCGCGGTACTTCGCTACGGTACGACGGGCAATATTGATGCCCTCGTCGTTGAGGATCTTCATGATCTTGGAATCCGACAGCGGTTTCCGCGGATCCTCGCCGTCGATGAAGCCCTGAATCTTCTTCTTGACGGTGAGGCTGGAGATGTCCTCGCCGGTATCGGAGTCGATGCCGCTGTGGAAGAAGTACTTCATCAGGAACAGGCCGCGCGGCGTGTGCATGTACTTGTTCGAGACGACGCGCGACACGGTCGACTCGTGCATCTGGATGTCGTCGGCGACGTCGCGCAGGACGAGCGGGCGAAGGAAGTCGATGCCCTTCTCCAGGAACTCGCGCTGGTGCTTGACGATCGACTCGGCCACTTTGTAGATGGTGCGCTGACGCTGATCGAGCGATTTGATGAGCCAGACGGCGGAGCGGATTTTGTCTTTGATGTAGTTGACCGTCTCGCCGTCCGACTTCGAATCCATCGAGTGGAGCATGTTCCGGTAGCTGCCGTTGATGCGCAGCTTGGGCATGCCGTCTTCGTTGAGGACGATGATGTATTCGTCGCCGACTTTCTGGATGTAGACGTCGGGCTCGACGTAGATGGCGCGCTCGTTGGAGTACTTGCGGCCCGGCTTGGGGTCGAGATGCTTGATGACCTCGACGACGCCTTCCAGCGTCTTCATGTCGATGGCCAGGGCCTTGGCGATCTGCACGAAGTGGCGCTGCATGAACATGTCCCAGTGGTCGCGGACGATCGACTCGACCATCGGGTTGTCGACTTCGAGGAACTCGAGCTGGAGCAGGAGACACTCGCGAAGATCGCGCGCGCCGACGCCGATCGGATCGAGCGACTGGATGGCGGCGATCGCTTTCTCGACGTCGGCCGGATCGTACGGACCGGCGGCGGCAATCTCGTCGCTGGTGGCGCGCAGGTAGCCGTCTTCATCGATGTTGCCGATGATGAAGGCGCCGATCTCTTTCACCGCCGGCGAGCAGTCGCTCATGCCGAGCTGCCAGGCCAGGTGATCGGTG
Organism: Thermoanaerobaculia bacterium; assembly: GCA_049586115.1. GTDB lineage: Bacteria > Acidobacteriota > Thermoanaerobaculia > Gp7-AA8 > Gp7-AA8 > JADGNZ01. The sequence continues at coordinate 2,161 of JBAVBF010000171.1, forward strand.
AGGTTCGGCGGCCGCGTGAGCGTGTTCTCGATGGGGAACTCTTCGTGGTCCTCTCCCATCCGCGGGTTGTAGCCGTACTCGATGTAGTCCTGGAAGTAGGCGTCGTAGTCGATCTCGTCGAAGGAATCCTTCTCCTTCTCCGGCGCCGGCTCCGCGGCTTTCGCTTCTTCCTCGGTCTGCGTCTTTTCCTGCGCTTCCGCTTCCGCCTCTTCCTGCTTCGCTTCCTCGGCCGATTCCTCGAGCAGCGGATTTTCGAGCAGCTCCTGGTTGAGGACTTCCTGGAGCTCGAGTTTCGACAACTGCAGCAGCTTGATCGCCTGCTGCAGCGAAGGCGTCATGATCAGTTTCTGGGAGAGTTTGAGGTGGAGTTTTTGTTCTAGTGCCATTGGTCTGGGTCAGCAGGTTACTACGTCTCGTGGTGCTCTCCGGTCAGTAAAGGTTGAAGGATTCGCCCAGGTAAATTCTTCGAACCTCTGCGTCTGCCGAAAGAGTCTCAGGAGCCCCCTGCCGGAAAATCTCGCCCTCTTTGATGATGTAGGCCCGATCCGTGATCTTCAACGTTTCGCGTACGTTGTGGTCGGTGATGAGGATTCCGATGCCGCGCGAGCGGAGCTGCGAAACGATACGTTGAATTTCGAATACGGCAATTGGATCGATTCCTGCAAAGGGTTCGTCTAGCAAGATGAATGCCGGGTTGATGGCCAGGCTCCTTGCGATCTCCACTCGCCGCCGTTCTCCTCCCGAAAGTGAAAACGCGCGGTTGCGCGCGATGTGCGTGATGCCGAATTCCTCGAGCAGCATGCGCATGCGCCGCTTCCGTTCGGCGAGCGGCAAATCCATCGTCTCGAATACCGCCAACAGATTCTCTTCGACGGTGAGCTTGCGGAAGACCGACGCTTCTTGCGGAAGGTAGCTGATCCCGCGCTGGGCGCGCAGGTACATCGGCAAGGTGGTGATGTCGTCATCGCCGAGCGTGACGTGCCCGTCGTCAGGGCGAACGAGTCCGACGATCATGTAGAAGGTCGTGGTCTTCCCCGCACCGTTCGGCCCTAGCAGTCCGACGATCTCGCCCTGCTTGATCTCGACGGAGACGTCGCGCACGACTTTGCGGCGCTTGTAGACCTTGACCAGGTGGTCCGCGGCCAGCCGCAGCGGCGCGTCGGACGGACGATCGCGCTCGGCAGCCGTGAAGGGAACGACGGTACGTCGATCAGACATTCAGGGTGCGGATGTTAACTGATGCGCGGTTCGTGTTCGGCGAAAAGGAGAACGGTTTCACGCGGAGATCGCGGAGAGGCGGAGAACACCAATGTTCTCACCGCGTGCTTCGCCTCTCCGCGGACTCCGCGATTAGGGCTTCGGCTTGTACGTCCCCTGCATCGTCGACTTCGGACTGACGACTTCGACCTTGTTGCGCGCCAGGTCGATGGCCATCATCTCCCCGTCCTTGTTTCCGTTCGGATCGCTGACGACGGCCGGCGAGCCGGTGAGGTAAATCATGCGCCGCCCGACGTTGTACGTGACCCGGTCGCCGGTTCCGCGGCGTCCGGTGGCCTTCTCCACGAACACGATCTTCTCCTGCGCCTCGATGTGATCCATCTTCTTGTTGGCGTCGAAGAAGAACGAGGCATGTTCGGAGCTGAGATGACGCTGCTCGCCGTCGTCGATCTGGACGTTGCCATTGAGGTCGATGCGCCGGTCGCCTTTGTGCGCGATGAGCACGTCGCTCTTCGATTGCATCGGAACCTTGCGCTGCTCGGCGGTCGCATTCGTGCTGGTGTTGTAGAGCAGCGTGCGCACGTTGCCGCGCGCGGTGACCTGATCGCCGGCGCCCTGCACCTGCAGCTCCTGCGCGAAAACGGTGTTGGTTTCCTGCCACGCGCGCACGTTGCCGCTGAAGACGGCGATCTTGCTGGCCTGGCGCATGGTCACCGAGTCGGAGTTGACGAAGACCGGCTTGTTGGTCGGAAAGACGTTCGTCGAGTCGGCGCTGACGGCAGTGGCCGCGCCGTTGGCCTGTTTGGAAACAAGCTGCGCAATCACTTCGCCCGTCGCCCGCGCGGTGCCGGCGCGCGGTGAGAACTCGATCACCTTCGCCTTCAGCGTCTGTCCGTCGGCGACGACGGCGGGAAAGAAGCCGGGATCGCCGGTCAACACGACCGAATCGTTGTTGATGTCGTAATTCGCGCGCACGGAACGCGCATCGTTCTTCGGATCCTTGTAGTGGACGTCGCCCTCCAGATTCGCGCTGGTGGCTTTGTGCGTGGCCGGATCGAAGTAGACGATGAGATGGCCCGAATTCATCTCGCGCTTGATCGGAGCAGTCTCCTTCATCACGACGTTCTCGTCGGCCTTCATGTCGGTGACCTGCTTGTTGGCGATGCCGACGCGGAAGGTGTGCGCGACGAGGTCGCGACTGGGCGGACCTTCGATGACGGCGTGGGCCGGACCGGTATCGCCGATGAAGTTGAGCGCGCTGATCTGCTGATTCGCGCCGATCTCGCTCCAGAAGCGGTCGGCGGTGATGGTCTTGCGTCCCGCGGTTTCTGCCGGCTTGCCGGTGGCCGGATCGCCGCTCATGACCACGGTCAGATGCCCCTGCCCTTCCAGCGCCAGCAGCGATTTGCGGTCGGCGCCGAAGCGGCCGAGGATGTGGTCGACGTTGAAGCGGTCGGCGTCGCGCGTGGCAACCACGTCCTTGGTGAACTCGGCCAGGTTTTCCTTGCGGCGGAAGAATCCCTCCTGCCCCTTGATGTTCAGCGGCGACTCGGCGGCTGTCTCCGGCGCCATCGTGGCGTCGACTTTGTCGTACAGCCGCACCATCTCGCCGGGAACGTCCATGTCCAGCGCGCCGCCGCTGCCGGTCCAGCGGTCGACTTTGAAGTTGACCGCGACGTGATTGGTGAGGTGATTGCCGTCGAAGTGAATCTGCGCGGTGGTGATCTCCACGCCGTCGCTCGACGTGACGCGCACGCCGCCCTTGGCGTCCGCCTCTTTCGTGTTGCTGTTGAACTGCGCCTGCGGACAGACCAGTTCGTAGGTCAGTCCGGTCGGCCGGTAGATCGTCATCTGCACGTTCTCGAGCGTGTTCCAGCCCGACTGAAAGGCCACCACGCGTTGCGCGCGGATCTTCGACGCGATCCTGCCGTTGACCGTCTGCGTGTCCTCGAACGTCACCGACAGGATGGCCGGCTTGTCGGTCGGCCGGATCGTCGACGTCACGGGGACCGTGCCGCCCTTGTCCTTGTGCGGTTTTCCGCGGCGCCAGTTGACGGCGATCACGGCGATGAAGGCGATGAAGAGGAGGGGAAGCGCTACGCGAAGGATGCGGATCGTGCGCTGCACGGGGCGGGTAACTTGTTGTGGATGAGGGGTATTCCGGTGGAAAACCTTATCCGCGGATTACGCAGATTGGCGCAGATTTCGTTGAGTTGGACGCGCGTCGACGATCGTCAGCTTCGCACCAGACGCCGCGTAGCCGTCCGGCTCGATGTGAAATAGCAGGTCGACCGTCGCGCCGTTCTTGACATCCCCCGCAAGCGCCTTCACCGAGGGCCAAAGCACCGCCGCTGCACGCCCGCTTCCGTCGTCGAGCGTCAGCTCGCAGCAGTCGGGCGCGAACTCGCGCGTTGCGACGACGTTCGCATTGCGCGTCAGGAACAGCGGCGGAAGATTTCCCGCGCCGAACGGCTGCATCATTTCGTGTCCCTTCACGAACTCCTGATCGACCTCGGCCAACGTGACTTCGGCGTCGACCTGGGCCTCGCGCCGGAACACGTCGTCATCCAACGCCGCGAATCGCTCCTCCAGCCGCCGCCGCAACTCATCGACATTTTCCGCGGGCAACGCGAAGCCGCACGCGAATTCGTGTCCGCCGAAATGCGTGAAGAGATCGCCGACGGCGTCGAGCTGCTCGTGAAGGTTGATCGTCGGAATGCTCCGGCCGGAACCGACGGCCAGCTCGCCGTCGATCCCGATGGCGAGCGTCGGGCGGTGATAGCGCTGCGCGATCCGTCCGGCGGTCAGCCCGAGCACGCCCTTGTGCCAGTTCGTTCCCGCGAGAACGAAGACGCGGTCTGTCGATGTCGCTCCCACCATCGCTTCCGCCTCTTCCCGCACGCCCCTTTCCACCTCCTGCCGTTCGGCGTTGAGCCGATCGAGCTCGGCGCAAAGCGTCCACGCCGATTCCTCGGACGTCGCGGCGAAAAGATCGATGGCTGTTTCGGCCGAGGAGAGGCGTCCGGCAGCGTTGATGCGCGGTCCGATTTTGAAGCCGACATCTACAGCTCGTAGAGGCCGGCCGAGCATCCCCAAACGCCGGATGAGCGCGCGCAATCCCGGATTGCGCGGATCCGCCAGACCTGCGAGACCGAGCCAGGCGATGGTCCGATTCTCGCCGACGAGCGGAGCGACGTCCGCGACCGTGCCGATCGCCGCGATCTTCAGCAACGACGCGATGGCCATCTTCTTCCCGCTCCGCCGCAACAACTCGCAGCAGAGTTTGAACGCGACGCCGACGCCGGCCAGTTCTTTGAACGGATACTCACACCCCGGCTGCTTCGGATTCAGCACCGCCGCCGCCTCGGGTAACAACTCCGGCGGCAGGTGGTGATCGGTGACGATGACGTCGATCCCACGCTCGATGGCCTGCCGCACCGGATCGACGCTGGTGATCCCGCAATCGACTGTGATGATGAGCTTTACGTCGCGATCGACGAGCACGCGATCGATGACCGAGGTCTTCAAACCGTAGCCGTCGACGAGACGATGCGGGACCACATGCGCCGCATCCGCACCGATCGCGCGCAGCACCGTCTGCAGCAGCACGATCGACGTCACACCATCGACGTCATAGTCGCCGTAAATGAGAATCGTCTCGCGGTCGCGCACCGCCCGCTCGATCCGCTCGCACGCCTCGCCGATGCCATGAATCGTGGCCGGATCGTGCAGATCGCCAATGCACGGCGCCGCATACCGCCTGAACTCCTCCTCGGTCGTAATCCCCCGCCGCGCGACGATCGCACGCAACTTGTCATTCGCAATCGGAAGGAGTGGAAGATCGCGCGGCGGTTCCGCGAGGTGCCAGGAGTCGTGGAGCATTCGCTGGAAAGTCTACGCGGTCTACAAATCGTAGAGAGGCAGACGAGGAAATCGCGAAGTCAAACGACTGTCATCCTGAGCCGCCGGAGCTGCGAAGCAGCGCAGGACGGTCGAAGG
>JBAVBF010000172.1:0-6243 GCA_049586115.1 Thermoanaerobaculia bacterium
GCCCCCGCACCTCTGATTGGTTCGCAAAGACTACTTCAAAAACCGCTACGGGCGCCGTCTTACGGACAGGCCGCGCCTCCGCTGATGCCGGTGCCGGGTGTGATCGTCGTGTTACCCGTTACGCCGGTATTGTTTGCTTCCACGAAATTCTGCAACGCGGTCTGATCGGTGGCGGAGCCGCCGTAACCGGGGAACCGCGTCGTGCCGGCATTGTTCTGGTTGGCGATCCGGAAGAACGCGCTCGCCTGCCATGCGCCGCTGACGGAGTTCTTGTTCGCCCCGGCCCCGCCGATCTCGAAACAGGAGGTCGGGGTTGCTCCGCCGCTGTTGCCGGGAGTCAGAGCAAGGGCGCGCAGGAAGCTCGAGAAACCGGTCTGCGGCTCGGCCAGGGTGTTGCCGCGGATATGCAGGACCAGGGTGCCCGAAGTCGCCGCATTGGACGAAAGACTGATGGCCTGGCTGCTGACTTGCCGGATGTCATTGTTGGTGATGATCAGGTTCATCGCGCCCGCACCGGCCGGCAGGATACCGACGCCGCCGCAGCCGTTCGCGCAACCTGACCCCGCCACACCCGTCGTGCCGATGTGGTTACCGTCGAAGGTGCCATTGAGGCTCGCCGAGCTGGTCGTAGTTCCGGTCTCGCTGAAACCGACCATCCAGATCGATCCCTTGAGAGCGTCGCCGCCGACGATGGTGTTGTTCGTCACCGTAAAGTCGATGTCGCTGCTTGCTGAATTCGCATACTCCACGCCGAGAGCGTTCGCGCTCACCGTCCCGAAGGTGCAGTTGTTCACGGTGCTGGTGACGTGCGCGGTAGTGGCCGTGTCGGTGAAGTAGCCGTACGAGTTGCTGGCATTGAAGCTCGATGACTGAACATTCACCGTCATGTTGGCCGTGCCGTCGCCGCTGTACTTGATCAAGGCCGATCCATGCGTGTTGATGCCGTTGCCGGTAAATGCGCAGCTCGTGATGTTGAGGATCCCGGCGGTTGAAACCGTGTTCACGACGTCGAGTCCGGAGTTGAAGTTGTTGCTGAACGTGCCGTTGGTGATCGTCGAGGTTCCGAGGAGGTTGGCGAACTGGACTCCGTTCTCGTTCGCTTCGTCGCCGCAGTTCCTGACCTTGGAGCCGTTCGTCATGCTGAAGGCGGTGACGGCGTTGCCGTTGATGCCGACCTGCGCGCTGCCGTTGACATCGACGTTGTCGATGGAGAAGCCGTTCACGGTGACCAGATGAATCGCGGCGCCGCAGTTCAGGTTCGTTCCGCCGCCGATGTTGGCGCAGGTCGCTGCCACATCGCCGTTGGCGGTGTTGGCGTTGGTGAAGTTCATGTTCTTCAGCGTGACGTTATTCGCGCTGATGATTTCCGCGCCGCGGTTGCTCGTGTTCTGAATCGTTCCGCCCGAACCCGCCGTCGTACTCGTTCCGGTGATCGAGAACGTGCCCGTCGAACCGGTGTTGTTCAGGATGATGCCCTTCGTGCCGCCGTTGACGGAGACGCTCTTGAAGGTGACGTTCGAGGCGCCGATGGTGGCGTTGGTGATGTTGACGGCGGTCGTCGTCGCGGCGGTCGTGGCGCCGATGGTGTTGTTGGCGTTCGTGACGTTGATCGTGAGACCGGTACCGGTGGCGGAGAAGACGCTGGACGTGTTGTTCAGCGTCATTGCGCCGGTGATGTTCACCGTCGGCGTACCTCCGGTCGCTGCGATCGCGACGCCCGCACCGCCGTTGCTGGTGACGGCGCCGGAGAATGTGATGGTGTGAGTTCCCGTCAGGACGGCGATGTCGATCGCCTTCTGACCGGCGGTGTTCTGCGTGATGGTGCCGGCATACGTGATCGCCGGAGAGCTCGTGTTCACGTTGAACGCCGTGCCGCTCGGATTGGTGATCGACGTACCGGCCGAGAAGGTGAAGGTGCCGGCTGATCCGTTGAGGATGTCGACACCGGCGTTGCCGCCGTTGAGTGAGTTCGTAGTTCCGTTGAAGTTGTACGTGCCGTCTGCGTTGTCGAACTGCAGGCCGGTGCCGTTGGTGGCCGTGACATTGCCGCCGAAGATGAGCGTGCCGGTGTGTCCGGCCGCGACACTCACGGTGGGCTGGGAGGCCGTGGCCTGACTGATCGTGCCGTTGTCGGTCACGCTGACCGAACCGCCGGAGACGAGGAACGCCGCTCCGGTGGCTCCTGAGATCGAGCCGGCCGAGATCGTCAACGTGCCGCCGGTGACGGTCGTGAGCGCAATTCCGTTCACGCCGCCCGCCGAGGTGACATTGCTGAGCGTTCCGGAGCCGAGGGCGACGCCGGTAAGCGAAAGAGCGGCGGCGCTGGAGTCGATCGAATCGGTGCCGGAGAAGTTGATCGTGCCGCCGGCCGTTGCCGAGAAGGCCGTGACCGCGCCGGTGAAGATCGACATCGTCCCGTTGAAGTTGAACACCGTGTTCGCGTTGTTGCCGGCGAGCGTTACTGCCGTTGCCGCCATCCTGGAACCGCTCGTGCCGAGGGTCTGCGTTCCGCTGAAGGTGTACGTAGCGGCCGCGGCGCCGGTCGAATTCTGAATACGGATGCCGGTTCCGGCGAGCGTACCCGCGCCGCCGAGAGTTCCGGAGAGTGTGAGCGTGCCGCCCGTGCGACCCGTCGAGTCGACCAGGAAACCGCTGCTGGTAATGGCTCCGGCGTAAGAAACGGTGGCATTGCCGCCACTGACGAAGAAGGCTGCGCCTGTATTGCCGCTAAGCGAAGAGCTGCCGCCGATCGCGTAGGGGCCTCCGGTCACGCCGGTCAGCGAAATGCCGTTTACACCGCCGGAAGAGCCGGCGGCCGTCAGGCCGGCGCCACTTGTCAGGACGACGGTGTTGAGGACCAAAGCCGAGCCGGTGGTGCTGATCGAGGTGCCGGTTCCGGCCAGCGTGCCGCCGGTGAGGGACAGACCGGTGACGCCGCTGATGCTGTCGTTGTTGAGGGTCAAGGTTCCGAAGTTCGTCGTGTTCGTGATCCCAACGGTGTTGCCGCTGACGACCGTGCTGCTCAGCGTCAGGTTCGTACTCGCGCCCTGAAGCATGATTCCCGTGGTACCGCCGTTGATCGGGCCACCGTTGATGGAGACCGTTCCGTTGACGTTCACGAGCGAGACACCAGTGGTAGCTCCCGTGGTGCCGACGTTGTTGAAGTTGATGCCCCCGCCGCCGACGGTCATTCCGTTGATGTTGATGCCGACCGAGGCCGCACCAGTGGTGACGTTGCCGTTGACATTCAGCGAACCACCGCCCGTGGCGTTGAAACCGGTCCCGGTGGTGGTGGTGATGGCCAGGCTCGACAGCGTGATCGTCGCGCCAGCATTGCTGGTGAGGCTGACGGCGGTATTGGTGGTGGTATTCAGTGTGAGCAGTCCATTGAAGTCGATCGTTCCGGAGAGGTTGTTATTGACGAGGATTCCGGTGCCGTTGTCGTTGATCGGTGCGTCAATGGTGATTGCTCCGGCACTGACCGGGCGGTTCTGAATGCTGACCGTACGGCCGCCTGCCGATGACGTGATGGTGTTCGTGGCGCCGACGGTGATGACCGCCGTTCCGTTGTTGATATCGAGACCGGTGCCGTTCCCGGTGAACGTGGTGTTGGTCACCGTGATTACACCCGTCATCGAAGTCAGATGCAGCCCCGCGCCGACGTTGTTTTGAAGCGTCAGCGTGTCGAGAATGCCGCCGGCGTGCGTGTTACCGGCGATGCCGTCGCGCGTGGCGCCCGTGATGGTCAGACCCTGGACAGTGTTGGCGTCGGCGAGCGTTACGGCATCGCTGGCAGCGGTGGTGTTGCTGATTTGCGGCTTCGTTCCCGCCGGAACCAGAGTGACGGTGTTGACGACCAACGCCACTCCTTCTCCGATGAGCTTCTGGTTGTTCTTGAGGGTGATGCCGGCGGTCTGGCCGGTCGTTGAGCCGTTTCCGTTGTAGACAAAGATCGTGTCGCCGGCGGCCGATGCGGTCTGCGCGGCGGCCAGGGTGTTGAACGGCAGATGCGAACGGCCGTCGCCGGCGCCGCCGTTGTTTTTCACGAACCAGACGCGGTTGGCGAGCGTGAGGGTGACCGTGGCCGGAGCCGAGGTCACACCGTTGCTGACCACGGTGTAAGTGAAGGTGTCGTTGGTGATGGCGGCGGCGTGGACGCCCGGCGTGTAGATGAAGGTTCCGTCCGCGGCGATGGTGACGCTGCCGTTTGCGCCCGTGGTGAACGTTCCGGGCGTTGCGGTGACGCCGCCGCTCGGAAGGTCATTCGTCAGGATGTTGCCGGTGGCGCCGACGAACGGCGTGGCCGGGCTGGCCGTCGTCCCACCCGTGATCACGAACTGGACGTTGTCGATGATGTTGTTGGCCGAGCCGTAGCTGTCGTTCACCGCCGACGGAGCGATAGCGATGGAGAACGACTGCGAGCCGGTGCAGAGGCTGGCCGAGTCGGTTGCGGTGACGGTGAAGGTGAAGTTGCCGGTCGCCGTCGGCGTACCGCTGATGGCGCCGCCGCTTGAGAGCGACAGGCCGGTCGGCAGCGAGCCCGAGGTCACGGCGAAGGTGTACGTGCTGGAGGGGCTGGCCGTCACGCTCTGGCCGGTGTAGGCGGTGTTGAAGACGCCGGCCGGGAACGAGCCGCCGCCGTTGCGGGTGACAGTGATAGTCGGGCAGGTCACCGTCAGCGTGTAGGTCGCCCCCGTGCCGGAGCAGCCGTTGGTGTCGGTGGCGGTGACGGTGATCGGGTAGGAACCGATCGCGGTGGTCGTGCCGGAGAGGTGTCCGGTCGTGGTGTTGAGGGTGATGCCGCTCGGCAGCGCGCCGGTCTCGCTCCAGGTGGCCGTGCCGAGGATGCCGGTAGCGGTGAAGGCCTGGTCGAAGGCTACACCGGCCTGGACGCTGCTCACGCCCGGGTTGGTGACGGTAATGGTCTGGCAGTTGATGGTCAGGGTGTAGGGCGTCGAGCCGCTGCAGCCGTTGGCGTCGGTAGCCGTGACCGTGATCGAGAACGAGCCGGTCTGGCTGGTCGTGCCGAACAGCGCGCCAGTCGAGGTATTGATCGTGATGCCGGCCGGGAGAGCGCCGGTCTCCGACCAGGTGATCGTGCCGTTGCCGCCGCTCTGCGTGAAGGTCTGGCTGAACGGCGTACCGGCCGTGCCCGAGGAGACTCCCGGAGGCGTGACGGTGACGACGTTGCAGCCGATGACCAGCGTGTAGGTCGCGCCCGTGCCGCTGCAGCCGTTCGAGTCGGTGGCGGTGACGACGATCGGGAAGCTGCCCGACTGCGTCGGCGTGCCGTCGAGGACGCCGGTGGCTGCGTGCAGCGTCAGTCCGCTCGGAAGCGTGCTGGCCGTCGTGTACGAGACCGTGCCGAGGATGCCGAAGGAGGTGAAGGTCTGGCTGAACGGCGAGGCCACCGTGCCGGTCGTGGTGGCCGGGTTGGTGACGGTGATGACGTTGCAGGCAATGACGAGGTTGTAGCTCGCGCTCGTGCCGGTGCAGGAGTTCGAGTCGGTCACCGTGACCACGATCGGGAAGGTGCCGTGCTGGGTGGTCGTACCGGAGAGCACGCCGCTGGTCGAGAGCGTGAAGCCGGTGGGCAGGGTCGAGGCGGTGGTGAACGTGGCCGTCCCGTGCGCGCCGCTCTGGGTGAAGGTCTGCGAGAACGCGGTCCCCGCCGTGCCGGTGGTCGTGGCCGGGTTGGTGACGGTGATGGTCTGGCAGCCGATGACCAGCGTGTAGGTCGCGCTGGTGCCGGTGCAGCTGTTCGAGTCGGTCACGGTGACGACGATCGGGAAGGATCCCTTGACCGTCGGCGTGCCGGAGAGGACGCCCGCCGTGGAGAGGGAGAGCCCGGCCGGCAGCGTGCTGGCCGTGGTGAAGGTGGCCGTGCCGTGCGCGCCGGACTGCGTGAAGGTCTGGCTGAACGGCGCGTCAACCGTGCCGGTGGTGACGCCCGGGTTGGTGACGGTGATGGTCTGGCAGTTGATGGTCAGCGTGTACGACGAGCTGCCGGAGCAGCCGTTGGTGTCGGTGGCCGTGACCGTGATCGGGAACGAGCCCTTGACAGTCGGCGTGCCCGAGAGAACGCCGGTCGCGCTGTTGAGCGTGATGCCGGCCGGCAGCGTGCCGGTCTCGCTCCAGGTCACCGTGCCGAGGATGCCGCTCTTGGTGAAGGTCTGACTGAAGGGGGCGTCGACCGTGCCGGTATTGACGCCGGGGTTGGTGACGGTGATGGTCTGGCAGTTG
>JBAVBF010000173.1:0-3858 GCA_049586115.1 Thermoanaerobaculia bacterium
TCGGTGCTGATTTCCTTCGGGGCGGCGCCATTCACGTTGACGCAGAACAGCTTCGCGACCGGATTCGGCGCGCCCGCTTTCGGATAGAGCTCCGATTCGACGTTCTGCTGATACGGGATGTGATCGACGACGGCGAAGTGCTTGACCGGCCGCTCATCGAGCTGCAGGTAGGCGATGCGCGTCGAATCGGGACTCCACCAGTACGCGCGGAAGTTGCCGCGGCCGTAAACCTCTTCCTGATAAACCCAGTCGAGGATTCCGTTCTGAATGTTCTCGTTGCCGTCGGTGGTGAGCTGCCGTTCGCGCTGCGTGGCGACGTCGACGACGTAGACGTTGTTCTCGCGCACGAACGAAACGAAGCGGCCGTCAGGACTGAACGTCACTTCTTCTTTCTCGCCGGGCGAGGAGGTGAGACGTGTCATCGAGTCGGCATCGAAGGTGTACAGGTAGACGTCACTGCCGATGTTGAGCAGCACGCTCTTCTTGTTCGGGCTGAAGTTCCATCCGCGCTGTTTCGCGAATCCCGCCGCTTCCTCACCGGAAACGCCGGCGATCTTTTTCGCGGCCGCTTCGAGCTTGGCGGCGTTGAAGAGGACGCGCTTGTTGCCCGTCTCGGTCTCGATCACCGCCTGCTCGACCACCTTTCCCTCCTCGGTGCGCGGCCAGGCGAAGGTCTTGTCATCGAGCCAGTGGTATCCGAACTGCGGCGTCCCGCCGAACGAGACCCGCTGCTTCGGATCGAAAACGTTTTCGAGCGTGAGCTCGCGGATGGTCGGCTTCGGCTGCGGCGTGGTCTTGACGTCCTGCGCGAGCGCGGCGGCGGCAACGAACAGAAGGAGAGCGGCGGAACAGTTCTTCAACATGGCGGCGATTTATACCCCGAGAAAGTCACAGCGTGGAAGGAAGTGGTTCGTTACGATGGTGCCCGGCCATGTTCATCCGCGTCGTATCGATCCTCGCACTTTGTCTTCCCGTCGCAGCCGCAACTTCTCCGCGCGTCATCGTCAACGCAAGTGCGAGCGGCCCGGCGCGCTACCTCGTCGCGCTCGATGATGGCGTGGACGATGTCTCCGGCGTCGCAGAGTCGCTGATGCAGAAGCATCACGGGCGGCTGGAGCACCGATTCGTTCGCGCGATGCATGGCTTCACCGCGGAGATGGCCGCTTCCGATGCTGCCGCGCTTCTAACCGAGCACGGAGTGAAGTACGTCGAACACGATTCGATGGGCGGCGGCGGATCGGTCGGCGAACCGGTCGCGCTCGACGTGCAGAAGTCGCCGGTTTGGGGACTCGATCGCATCGACCAGCGCGACCTGCCGCTCAATCAAACCTACGTCTACAACCAGACCGGCCTCGGCGTGACGGCGTACGTTCTCGACAGTGGAATCAACGCGGCGCACGCTGATTTCGGAGGCCGCGTGCGGAGCGGCTACAACTTCAGTACGACCTTGCCTGCCGCCGATTGCAATGGTCACGGCACGCACGTCGCCGGGATTCTCGGCGGCTCGCAGCATGGTGTCGCCAAAGACGTTTCTCTGGTGCCGTTGCGCGTTCTCGATTGTCAAAACCGAGGACTTGTCAGCGACATGGTGAAGGGGATCGACTGGGCCATCACCGATCACCAAAGCGGTCAGCCGGCGGTGATGAACATTTCGATCTATACCGATGCTCCATCGCCAACGTTCGACGCTGCCATCAACGCCGCGATCGCCGACGGCATCACCGTTTGTGTGATCGCCGGAAACGGGACAGCGAACAACAGCGTCGCGACGGATGCCTGCACGATTTCTCCCGCCAGAGTTTCCAACGCGATCACGGTCAGCGCGACCACTATCGTCGACCGCCGCGCATCGTTCGCGAACTTCGGCCCTTGTGTCGACCTTTTTGCACCCGGCGAGCTGATCGAATCAGACTGGTACTCGAGCAACACCGCCATCGCCATCGACAGCGGGACGTCGATGGCCGCGCCGCACGTCAGCGGCGCCGCAGCGCTCTATCTGGAAGGTCATCCGGATGCGCTCCCATCAACCGTTGCGGCCGCGCTCATTGCGGCGGCGTCAGTGAACAAAGTCCAGGACGCCGGATCGAGCTCGCCGAATCGTCTTCTGTTCACAGTCGACGTCGAGCCGCCGCAGCCGCGTCGCCGCGCCGTCAAATCGCCTTGAGGATTTGAGTCGCACACGCGGTTACGTGAATCCCACGCACCTGCTGCGTTACAATCTGCGCCTGCGTTTCGCCTCCCGATCCTCGGCCGGGGCTTCGTAACCACCTTAAGGAGCAATCAATCGCATGACCGCTACACTCGAAATCACTCATTCATTTGACGCTGCACGTGCGGCGAGCCGCGAGCCGTTCAAGGTCCGCGACCTGGGGCTGGCTACCCTCGGGCGGAACGAGATCCGTCTCGCGGAACACGAAATGCCGGGACTCATGGCCGTTCGCGAGAAGTACGGCAAATCGAAGCCGCTGACCGGAGCCCGCGTCATGGGATCGCTGCACATGACCGTGCAAACCGCCGTGCTCATCGAGACACTCGCGCACCTCGGCGCCGACGTTCGCTGGGTGAGCTGCAATATTTTTTCGACCCAGGATCATGCCGCTGCGGCCGTCGTGGTCGGACGTCCGGAAACCGGCGGTACCGCTGACGATCCGAGAGGCATTCCGGTCTTTGCGTGGAAGGGCGAGACGCTGGAGGAGTATTGGTGGTGCACCTCCGAGGCGCTGCAATGGCCGGATGGCGGCGGACCGAATCTCATCGTCGACGATGGCGGCGACGCCACACTGCTCGTGCATAAAGGCGTCGAATTCGAAGGGAAAGAGCATGTTCCCGATTTCAATCCGGCCGACGAGCCGGAAGAATGGGGCGTCATTCTCGATCTGCTTCGTGCCGAATTGAAGCGCGAACCGAAACGCTGGACACGCGTGGCCGCGGACCTCAAGGGAGTTTCCGAGGAGACCACGACCGGCGTGCATCGCCTCTATCAGATGAAAGAAGCGGGCGAACTGCTCATTCCGGCCATCAACGTCAATGACTCGGTGACGAAATCGAAATTCGACAACATCTACGGCTGCCGCCACTCGGTCATCGATGGACTCAATCGCGCCACCGACGTCATGATCGCCGGGAAGCTCGCGCTCGTCTGCGGCTTCGGCGAAGTCGGCAAAGGCTGCGCGCAGGCTCTGCGCGGACAGGGAGCCCGCGTCGTCATCACGGAAATCGATCCCATCTGCGCGCTGCAGGCGGCGATGGAGGGATTCGAGGTGCGGACGCTCGATTCAGTCGTCGAGCGCGCCGATATCTTCGTCACCGCCACTGGCAACAAGAACGTGATCACGGCCGACGACATGGCCCGCATGAAGAACAAAGCGATCGTCAGCAACATCGGCCATTTCGACAATGAGATCGATATGGCCGGCCTCAAGAAGTTGCCGGGCGTCAAACGGGTCAACATCAAACCGCAGTACGACGAATGGGTTTTCCCTGACGGCCACAGCGTTCTCATCCTCGCCGAGGGACGCCTCATGAACCTCGGCTGCGCGACGGGGCATCCGTCCTTCGTAATGTCGGCGTCGTTTACAAACCAGGTACTGGCACAACTCGCGCTCTGGCAGAACAAAGGCGAATATCAGAAAGAGGTCTACGTCCTTCCCAAGAGACTCGACGAGGAAGTGGCCCGTCTGCATCTCGCGCACCTCGGCGTGGAGTTGACGAAATTGACGGCAGATCAGTCGAAATACCTCGGCACGCCGGTCGAGGGACCTTACAAATCCGACCACTATCGGTATTAAGCCGCGGAGGCTCGAGCGCACACGCGCTCGAGCCAATTTTTTATGGCCCATCCGATTCGCGCCCTCGTCC
>JBAVBF010000174.1:0-3034 GCA_049586115.1 Thermoanaerobaculia bacterium
GCGCATGGGCGGGCTGGCCATCATCTTCGGATTCGGGTTTCCGCTCATGCTCCTCGCCGCGAACACGCACGCCGCCGGACTCGTATCGAAAAACCTCACCTATCTTTTCGCCGTCCTGGCCAGCGGCTCACTCATCGTCGGTCTCGGCGTCTACGACGATCTCCTCGGCTCCGACGCTCCGAAAAAGTTCATCGTGCAGACGGCGGCCGCGATCATCCTGGTCAGCTTCGGATTTCACTTCTCCGTCGTCTCCGTCGGCGGCGTGACCATTCAACTCGGCATTCTCGGATCCGTCGTTTCGGTGATCTGGATCGTCTTCGTCATCAACGCCGTCAATTTCATCGACGGCATCGACTCGCTGGCCACGCTCGTCGCGATCACGATCGCCGTGGCCTTCGGCGTCATCGCCATGCTCCGCGCCGACGTCTTTTCGATCGTCATCATGACGTCGCTGGCGGGAAGCCTGATCGGCTTCTATCGCTGGAACCGGCCGCCGGCGAAAATTTTCATGGGCGACAGCGGCAGTCTTTTCATCGGATTGCTGCTGGCGGCCTGCTCGATCGCGCGTCCGATCAAGTCGCCGACCGCGCTCATCATCGGCGGACCGATGCTCGCGCTCGCCCTGCCGGTGCTCGACACCCTCATCGTCATGAAGCAGCGCTTCGGCAGCGAGGCCTCCCTCGGCGCGCGCATCGTGCGCATGTTCAACGCGGATCGGCGCCACTTCCACCACATCCTCGTCGAAAAGTACGGCAGCATCGGCAAGGCCATCCTCTCCATCTGGTTCATCACGCTGCTCTTCGCAATCTCGGCCGTGCTGACCGTCATCGACACGACGAAGATCGCCGGCTACACGATCGGCATCGTCGCGCTGGTGGTGATGGTCTTCTTCCGCTACTGGTTCCGTCGCGGGGACGTGCGCCCGGCCGCCGTCGAACGGCAGGCCTGACCGGCGATGTGCGGAATCGCGGCGTTGTTCGCGTATGGCTCCGCCGCGCCACAGGTGGATGCAAACGAGATCGAATCGATCACCGAGCGAATGCGCCCGCGCGGACCCGACGCCGGCGGCACCTGGATCTCGCCCGACGCCCGCGTGGCCCTCGGCTCGCGGCGCTTGGCCATCATCGATTTGACCGATGAAGGAACGCAGCCGATGACCGATGTCGACGGCGAACTGCGCATCGTCTTCAACGGCGAAATCTACAACTACCGCGAACTGCGCGCCCGTCTCGCGCGTCTCGGTGCGCGCTTTCATTCGATGACGGACACCGAAGTGCTGCTGCAGTTGTATCGACACGACGGAGCGGCGATGGTCGAACTCCTGCGCGGCATGTTCTCCTTCGCCATCTGGGACCCGCGCGAACGGCGCATCTTCGTCGCGCGCGATCCATACGGCATCAAGCCGTTGTTCATCGCCGACGACGGACAGACCTTTCGCGCCGCATCGACGGTGAAAGCGCTCCTCGCCGGCGGCCGCATCGCGCGCGAGCTCGATCCAGCCGGCATGGCCGGATTCTGGCTGATGGGAAGCGTCCCCGAGCCGCACACGATTTTCCAAGCGATTCGCGCGGTCGAAGCGGGGACATCGTTCTTTGTCAGCGAACGCGGAATCGAGAACAGGCGACGCTACTACTCGATCGCCGCCACGCTCGGGCGCGGCGTGCACGACGAAGCGGCAGCGCGGCTGGTACAGCCGAACGTCCTGCTGCGCGAGCTCGTCACCGACTCGCTGCGCCACCATCTCATCGCGGACGTCCCGGTCGGCGGCTTTCTCTCCTCCGGAATCGACTCCTCGGCGCTCGTTTCGCTGGCGACGGAAGTTGCCGGCGAGCCGCCGCGCACCGTCACGCTCCGTTTCGAAGAGTTCGCGGGCGCGGCGTTCGATGAAGCTCCGCTCGCGGAACGCTTCGCGCGCGAACTCGGATCCGATCACGTCACACGCCTCGTCACGCGCGATGAATTCATCGCCGACCTGCCGAAGCTCTTCGACGCCATGGACCAGCCGACCATCGACGGAACGAACACCTGGTTCGTCAGCAAGGCCGCGGCCGAACGCGGATTGAAAGTGGCGATCTCCGGACTCGGCGGCGACGAACTTTTCGGCAGCTATCCCTCATTTCGCGCGCTGCCCCGCATCGTGTCCGCATCACGCCTTCCGCTCGCGGCAACGGTCGCCGGACGCCTCGGCCGCAATCCGAAAGCGAAAGCGGTTGCCCGGTACGGCGCGACCTGGGCCGGCGCGTACCTCCTGAAGCGCGGACTGTTTTTGCCTGATGATCTCCCCTCACTGATGGGCGCGGAAGCGGCGCGCGAAGGACTCGAACAGCTGTCGATGCTCGATCACATCGCCGGCACCATCGAGCCCGATCCCGGCACGCCGTTCGGCCGCGTGGCCGCGCTCGAAGCGTCGCTCTACATGCGCAACCAGCTCCTGCGCGACACCGACTGGGCCAGCATGGCGCACTCGCTCGAAGTGCGCACGCCGCTCGTCGACGCCACGCTCCTTCGCCAGATGGCGCCGCTGCTTATGGTCGAAAGGAGCCGTTGCAAACGCCACTTCGCCGAGAGTCCGCGAACGCCGCTACCCGATTGGCTCAGCCGTCGGCGCAAAACAGGCTTCAGCGTTCCGCTCGCCGAATGGGCGCAACTCGCTCCCGACGGCACTTCCATGCGCATGCGCAGTTGGGCGCGGCGTGTCATGGAGCAGTGGGCGTGAGGATCCTCCACATCGGCACCGATTCGTTCGGCGGCTACGGCGGCATCGCGCTCTACAACCGCGAGCTGATCGCCGCGATGGCATCGCACCCTGACGTCGATGAAGTCGTGGTCATCCCGCGCATCATCGTCGGCGAACGCGAGCCGCTGCCGGAAAAGGTCACGTTCGTTTCAGCCGCCGCGCGCGGCCGCCTCGCCTTTCTGCGCGCATTGCGGGGCGCCGGAACCGGCTTCGATCTCGTCGTCTGCGCGCACGTCAACCTCCTGCCGGTGGCGCGCCTCGTCACGAAACATCCGCTGCTGATGCTCTACGGCATCG
>JBAVBF010000175.1:0-9712 GCA_049586115.1 Thermoanaerobaculia bacterium
GTCTGTGCCACATTGCTACGCCAGTTCCTGCAGCGCTTTCTCCATGCGCTTGATGCCTTCGGCGGCTTCGTCCATCGAGAGGTTCAGGGGGGGGCGGAAACGGGCGGAGCGGCTGCCGGACGAGAGGACCATTACGTCGTTGGCCATGAACGATTTCAGCGCCGCGTCGCGGACTTCGCCGCTCGGGAGGTCGAAGGCGGCCATCAGTCCGAGTCCGCGCACGTTCGAGACGAGGTTCGGGAACTCCTCGGCGAAGCGCTGCAATTCGCCGACGAAGTACGCGCCGACGGTCGCGGCATTTTCGACGAGGTCTTCTTCATCGATCACTTCGAAGTAGCGCTGCGAGCGGACCATGTCGGTGAGATTGCCGCCCCAGGTCGAGTTGATGCGCGAGCTGACGGCGAAGACGTTGTCGTCGATGTCGAAGATGCGCTCGCCGGCCGCGAAGCCGCAGACCTGCGTTTTCTTGCCGAAGCAGAACAGGTCAGGCTCGACGCCGTAGTGCTGGAACGCCCACATTTTTCCGGTCAGACCGACGCCCGATTGCACCTCGTCGAAGATGAGGAGCATGTCGTTTTCGTCGCAGAGCTGGCGGACGGCGCGGAAGAACTCAGGACGGAAATGGTTGTCGCCGCCTTCGCCCTGGATCGGTTCCATGATGAATGCGGCGATGTCGTCTTTGCGATCGGCGAGAACCTGTTTGGCCTGCGCGATCGCGGCTTGCTCGCGCTGTTCGACGTCGTCATCGACAGGGAACTTCAGCTTCGGATTCTCAATGCGCGGCCAGTCGAATTTGGGGAAGTACTGCGTCTTTTTCGGATCGGTATTCGTCAGCGAGAGCGTGTAGCCGGTGCGGCCGTGGAAGGCTTCGCGCAGATGCATGATCTGCGTGCCGCGCTCGCCGAGGCCTTTGCGCATGTTCCTGCGGACTTTCCAATCCATGGCGGTCTTCAGCGCGTTCTCGATGCCGAGGGCGCCGCCTTCGATAAAAAACATGTGCTTGTTGAGGGATGGAGGGACGGCCAGACGCGAGAACGTTTCGACGAACTCGGCCATGTAGGTCGTATAGATGTCGGAGTTGGCGGGCTTGTTGATGGCAGCGGTGGCGATGCGGTCGCGGAACTCGGGGTTGTCGAGGCGCGGGTGGTTATAGCCGATCGGGATGGAGGCGAAGTTGGTGAAAAAATCGAGGACCGCGCGGCCGCGGCGGGCGTCGAAAAGCCACGAGCCTTTCGAGCGGTTGAGGTCCATGACGACGTCGTAGCCGTCGGCGAGCATGTGCCGGGAAAGGACGTTGTGAACGTCGCTGGGTTGGATGTGGACGCGCCGGTCCGTGATGGCGGTAATGGACATTAATCACTCCTGTCGGGCGTTGGGATCATATCCATCTGCGGCCATCTGCGTCATCTGCGGATGAAAAAAGCGACCCGCAGATGGCGCAGATTCACGCAGATGGGATACAAGGAGAACCATGAAAGACATCGTCATTCTCGGCGGCGCGCGGACGCCGATCGGATCGTTTCAGGGAACACTTTCGTCGATGGCGGCGCCGAAGCTGGGATCGATCGCCATCCGCTGCGCCCTCGAGAATTCGGGCGTATCGGCAGATCAGATCGAGCAGGTGATCATGGGTAACGTCCTGCAGGCGGGCGTCGGGCAGGCGCCGGCGCGGCAGGCTGGAATCGGCGCGGGCATCCCGGTCGGCGCGGGCGCGGTGACGATCAACAAGGTCTGCGGCTCGGGGCTGAAGGCGGTGATGTACGCCGCGAACGACATCCGTTGCGATGAATATGACGTGGCGGTCGCCGGCGGGATGGAGTCGATGTCGAACGCGCCGTACGCGCTACCGCAAGCGCGCAGCGGCTATCGCATGGGCAACGGCAAGATGATCGACCTCATGATCCACGACGGTTTGTGGGATCCGTACGGCGACAAACACATGGGGAATTGCGCGGAGCTCTGCGCGGCGAAGTACACGTTCACGCGCGAGGCGCAGGACGAGTTCACGCGCGAGTCGTATCGCCGCGCGCAGGATGCGGTGCGCACCGGCAAGTTCAGAAAAGAGATTGCGGTCGTCGAGGTGCCGGGGAAAAAGGGATCGACGTCGATCGTTGACGACGAGGAGCCGTTTGCGGCGCCGCTCGACAAGATGGGATCGCTCAAGCCTGCGTTTCAGAAAGAGGGCGGCACGGTGACGGCCGCGAATGCATCGAAGATCAACGACGGCGCGGCAGCGCTGGTAGTGGCATCCGCTGATTGGGCGGAGAAAAACGGCCGCAAACCGTTGGCGCGCATCATCGCGCAGGCCACCTCGGCGCAGGAGCCGGAATGGTTCACGACGGCGCCCGCGAAGGCGATCGCGATCGCGCTGAAACGCGCCGGGATGACCGTCGACGACATCGATCTGTTCGAGATCAACGAAGCCTTCGCGGTCGTGGCGATGGCGGCAATGAAGGACGCGAACATCCCGCACGAGAAGATGAACATTTACGGCGGTGCAGTTGCGTTGGGACATCCGATCGGTGCCAGCGGCGCGCGCATCCTCGTCACGCTCATGCACGCGCTCGAGTCGCAGAACAAGAAGCGCGGCATGGCCGCCATCTGCATCGGCGGCGGCGAGGCGGCGGCGATGATCATTGAACGGATGTGACGGTTCGTAACTTGCGTGCCGGACCTCCGTCGAATGATCGACGGAGGATTTTGTCGTGCAGAAATTGATGCTCGTTGCAGCTTCCCTCTTGTTCGTCACCGCTTCGACGTTCGCCCAATCCGGCAGTCCTGCCAATTCCGTCTCGGTTTTCGTATCGGACGTTGCGTTGACGAGTTCCGCTTCGTCCGGTTCGAGGCTGGATGTCAGCTACGGAGCGGCGTTTGACCACATCTTCAGCAAACACATTTCCGCCGAGGTGTCGGTGACCAAGCAGCCGTTCCGCCGGTATGTCTCGACCTTCAGCTCCGGCGGCGAACTGCCGGTCTCTTTCTCCTACATGGATGAGGTTTACCCGATCGACGCGAACATCTCCTATCACTTCATCACCGACAGCCGCTGGAAGCCATACGTCGGCGCCGGGGCGAGATATCTGCGGGATTCCTTCGTGAGCAGCGGGCCGCTCGGCAGGTACCGCCTTTCGTCCCGATCGGTCGATCCCGAGATTTCCGGCGGCGTGACGTTTCAGTTTCGTCCGTCGCTCGGCTTGCGCCTTGATGGGAAGGAGATCGCAGGCGGCGGCGAGTCCTTTCTCAGCCACGCGACATTCACCGGCTCGGCCGGATTGAGTTTCCGCTTCTGATTACCGCCCGTTTCCGTGCCAGTAGTCGAGATCGAAGTTAAGGCCGAAATAGGTCTGGATGCTGTCGGAGCCGTGGCCGCCGTCGAAGTTGCCGGTCAGCTCGATGAAGGGGCGGATGCGTGAGCCGGTGCCGACGATGTTCTTGAATCCGGGGATGTAGTGCGGATCGACGGTGAGGTAGCCGTCCACGATCAGGCGCCGGTTGCGGTTGCGTTGAAAGAGATCGTCCTTGCCGATGCCGGCTTCGAGGAAGCTTTGCTGGAAGATGCCGTTGACGGCGATCGCGCCGACGCCCAAGTGATGCATGTCGACAGCGTCGGTGCCGCTGCCGGTGACGCTCAGGAAGCCTAGCTGCAGGTCGACGAAAATGCGCGCCGGACTCTCCGTTCCTGACTGCAGGAGCGCCGTTTCGTAGCGCGCGCCGACGAAGGCCTCGAGGCTGCTGGCGCCGCGCAGGATGGCGATGAACTGATCGGGCGCGGCTTTCAGGACCGTGTCCGTGGTCGTGGTGCCGATGTTGTTCGAGCAGATCGACAGCTGGATCGTGTTCGGATTCTTGCAATCGACGTCCGTGCTGCGGACGCCGTAAACGGTCTGGCCGTAAACCCAGAGCTGATTCTTCGAGCTCTTGTCACCCATCAGGCGGTACTGGAAATCGACGCCGGCGATGGCGCGCAGCAGATTGCTGTTGGCGGCTTGCGGGTTGAGATACTTCAGCGTCGTGTCGCCGGCGAAGTTGTCGACCGCTTCGCCGAGGTAAACGTCGGCGATGAGGGAGTCGCGTTGATCGCCGCAGGCGCGATTCGTTCCCGGCTGCGTGCAGTCGGGCGTGGCGTCGGGCGTGGTCTGTACGTACGACTGCGGCACAGGAGACGGCGTTGAAGTTGGCGTTGGAGTCGGTGTCTGGCCGAAGACGGCGACACTTGCGAGGAACAGCATCACAGTTACTGCCACGATTCGAGCATGCATTCACTTACCCCTTTTCGGCGAGATGGAACGGACGCCGGATTCTACGCGATGGCGGAAAGCGAAGCGTGCAGTTGAGCCCGTGACGTTTCGCGCGTCCCGTTCGTATCAGGTTGCCGACATGACCCTGCCCCGATTGATCCTCGCCCTATCCTGTTTCCTCATCGCTTCCTCGGCATTCGCACAGCAGCGCAATACCGTTTCGGTTTTCGCGGTCACAGGCGGGAACGCCGGCGGCGCGACGATCGACGGCGCGTACGGAGCGTCATTCGAACGGAGGTTCACCGACCGCTTCTCGGCCGAGCTGTCGGTGACCAGCCAGGACGCGCATCGCTTCGTCGAGTTAGTCGGCACGACGAGCGAACCCGTATACGCGACCTTGACCACTCGCCTCTATCCGCTCGATCTGAATGTGTCGTATCAGTTGCTCACGAACGGCCGGTGGAGACCGTACCTCGGCGGCGGCATGCGTTACGTGCACGACACGTTTCATGTGGCTGCGCGGCACATCAGCTTCGTAGCGTCGCAGACGCTCGATCCCGAAGTTTCCGGCGGCATCGCGCTGCAATTCAATCCAACGCTCGGACTCCGTGTCGATGCGAAGCAGGTCCTCGGCAGCCATCGTACGAAAGTGGCCGACCCCGAATTCAAAGCGTCGATCGGGTTGAGCTTCAGTTTCTGACGCGTCAGCTCATCGCCTCGGCCAAGCCTGCGAGATTGTCAAATTTGTACTTCGGCGTGCCGCCGGGCAATTCCGTCTGATGCTGGCGATTGATCCAGGCGTTGTCGATACCGAGAACGTTTGTGGGGACGATGTCGTGGAAATTGCTCTCGGCCGCATGAAGCCATGACGCCGATCCGATCAGCTCGCGCGCGGTCTGAAAGTGCGCATGTCCCGGCTTGTACGACCGCACCTGCTGCGCGGTGACGATGACGTCGAAGCTGACCGTGAAGTGCTCGCGCGTGGCGGCGAGCAGATCGTCGTCGATATTCGAGAGGATGCCGAGGCGGCTGACGGAGGCGAGTCGTTCCAGAGCTGCGTTGGTGTCGGCAAACAGTTGCCACGACGGCAGGCTGTCGGCAAGGAAGCCGGCGCGTTCGGACATGAGCGGCCAGCCGACGATCGCCGCAACGCGTACGGCGGTGTCGCGAAGGATGTCGCGATACAGGCGATCGCTCCGCGCCTGCACGCGATGCTCGGTCTCCGCATACGCGCGCAGCACGGCGTCGCGCGTCAGCGTCACGCCATCCGTCGCGGCGGTGGTGAGGAACGCGTCCGCGATTCCGGACTCCCAATCGATGAGCGTTCCGTAGCAATCAAACGTGATGACGTCGTAGTGAGGCACGCCCGCGCATTATGAGTGATCCGGCTCACAAGGGCGGTTGTGCCCGTGCTATACCTTGCCTCACTCCGCATGTACGAAGCCGCCGCCAGAAGTCTGCGCACCGCCGAGCGTTTTCTCATCGCTCCGGCGCTCAACGGGCGCTTTGCATCGTCGCCGGTGCTGGTCTCCGACATCTCCGTGAAAGGCGCGCGCTTCCGGCACGCGCAGCCGGTGGAAATGGGCCAGAAGTCGCTGCTGCAGGTCGCGATCGAGGGCTTGCCGCCGACGAATTTCGAGGCGGTCGTGGTCTGGACGAAGCCCGATCCCAGCGCTGCAGGACGATTCGTAACCGGCGTGCGCACGTACGTGGAACCGAACGTCATCGATGGCGTCCTCGCGCATCTGCAAGGGATGAAGCGGACCACGCGCATCGAGGAGTTGCGCTCCACGGACCGCTTCGATGTTGCGCCCACGCTCGACGGCACATGGAACGGCGAGCGCACGATGATCGAGAATCTCTCCGCCCGCGGCGCCCGCATCGAGACATTGCGCCCGCTCGCGCTGTCGTCGACCGGCACGCTGTCGTTCGAGGTCGGTCAGCTCAGCGTCTCCGTCGCCGCGTCGGTGGCGTGGTCCTCGATGAAGTCGGTCGATCCGTCGACGTACCGTAGCGGTTTGCTCATCGACGAGAAGCCGGAGCTCCTCCGCCTCGTCATCGGACATCTCTGCGAATCAGGCGCCGCAACCCTCGATACGCATTCACTGGCGCTGAAGCTGAAAGTGATTCGCGCCCGCGCCCGCCAGCTCGCCTCGCAGGCCAATGAGATGTCCGGTGTCCCGACCGAGCAGTACCTGTTGATTCAATGCGTCCGCGAAGAGCTGCGCCTCAATCCGGACGAGGCCATGCATTGGTACCGCCGCGCGCGCCTGATGATCGCCGACCCCACCACCCGCACGGCCGCCCCGGCGATCGCCGATCACCCGGACGCGCTGGCGGTGTGGGAGTACCTCGATCGCTCGATTGATCCGTCGATCATCGGGCGGACGTTCGAGCTGCCGTAGGCTGTCACCTGCGTAAATCTGCGTCATCTGCGGATAAAGAGTTATCCGCAGATGTCACAGATGCCACGTTTCGTTGCATGCCGGCCAGCTTGGCGCGTTTGATCGCGGACTTGCGAAACAGCGCGGAGAAATCGGCCTGATCGTAGCGGAGGAGATCGGTGATCGGCGTGGCGCGATAATCGTCGCGGGGCATGAAGGCGGGGTGTGGTGGCGCGGGCTCGCCGTTCCAGGGACAGACTTCCTGGCAGATGTCGCAGCCGAACGCGTTCGATGCGAGCGGGATGTCTGGCAGCGCGCCGCGATGTTCGATCGTCGCGTAGCTGATGCAGTGTTCCGAGGCGATGGTGCGGTTGGGAAGGATCGCGTTCGTCGGACACGCGTCGAGGCAGCGCGTGCAGGTGCCGCAGCGGTCGGCGACCACATCCGGCGCGATGTCATCGTCGAGCGACGTCAGGAGCGTTCCGATGAACGTGTACGAGCCGATCTGCTCGTTGATCAGCATCGCGTTCTTCGCGATCCAGCCGAGTCCTGCCTGCGTCGCCAGCGCGCGGTCCGAGAGCGGGCCGGTATCGACATAGCGCCACGTCTTCCCGTGCGGCGCAACCTCGTCTTCGATCTTCCGCAGAATGCGATCGAGCACGTCGTGATAATCGTCGCCGAGTGCGTAGCGGGCGATGTGATTCGACAGCGCACCGTGCGCAGCATCCGGACGCGTTGAAGAATACGGAACGAGAATCACGATCGCCGATTTCGCCCACGGAAACCGTGCGGATGGATCGCGGCGAATGGATGCCGTCTTTGCCAGGTAATGCATCGTCGCGTGGTGATTGCGATCGATCCAGCCGCCGAAAATCGCGGCGTGAACGTCCTCGAGATCGCTCGCGCCAATGCGTACTACACCCTCGGCGCGCGCGACGCGCTCCACGTTCGGCCAGACCTCGGATAGACGGGTGATCATTCGCTTCGGCTGCCGCGTTTCAGCACGAACGTCGCGACCTCGGGACGGCAGAGAATGCGCAACGGCGGAATCGCTCCGATGCCGCGGCTGACGTAGAGCAACACCGCGCCAATGCGGTGAAATCCGGCCGCGTACTTGGTCTCGTGCCGCGACGGAACGACCACCGATCCGAAGAACGGAAAGCGAATCTGGCCGCCGTGCGTATGCCCGCAAAGCAACAGATCGATGCGTTGGCCGCGGATGATGTCGACGATGTCCGGATGATGGCTGATGGCGATGCATGGTTTGGTTGGATCGAGCCCCGCGAAGGCGCGCGAGACATCGGGCTTCCCGCGATAGATCTCGTCGATTCCCGCCAGCGGCAGCCGCGACGAGCCGCGCGCGAGCATCACCGCATCATTCGTAATGAAGCGAACTCCGTGCGCGCGCAGGATTCCCGCGATCTCGCCGGCACCAGCCCAGTAATCGTGATTGCCGAGGATCGCGAAAAGACCGTCGGGCGCGGCGAGACCGTCGAGGAGAATCTCGGGGAGCAACTTGATGTGCCGCGTGAACGAGACGAAGTCGCCGCCGAAGAGGATCACATCGGGGGCGAAGTGCTGCGTTTGTTTTACAACCTCGCGATAAAAGCCGCGCCGCATGAACGATGCGACATGCGTGTCGGTGAGAAACGCGATGCGATAACCGTCGAACGCCGGCGGCAGATCGTCGATGATGATCTCGTGCCGCGTGACCTCGATGTCGTAGACGTCGTTGTGCGCGTCGAGGCGGCGGAGCCATGCGAACGGAACGTGTGCCCGTCGCAACGCGACTACCTCGGATGGCTGGTCGCGAATCCCGACGAGTGGTGCGGCCGGCAGGTAGTTCACGCGAACGCGATCGAGAATCCAGTAGCTGCCGACAGCCGCGGCGACGATGAGCCACACAGCGCCGATCTTCGCGAGCGCCAGCGACCATGCGATGTCCTCCAGGCGCTGCGGCGTGAATCGCTCGACGACGCGTGAGGCGAGCAGCCAATCGAGCCACTGATTGAGAGGCCAGATCAGCGCCGTCAGAACGAGCAATACGGGCGGCGTCGCAAACATCAGCCACTTCCATTCGCTGTGTTCTTCGCGATGGCTGCCGAAGACGAAGCGGTTCAGCACGAAAAGGAAGATGCGCGCGTCGCCGAGGAGCGCGAGGAGGATGAAGGCGAAGAAGACGAGGCGGAGGAGCACGGCTACAGCCGTTCCAGAATCGCGCCGATCCAATCCTCCGGCACCTTGATCGTCCCGAGCGTCTCCGTTTTCTTCACCGTGCCGTGATCGTCCGAGCCGCCGGTGAGCATCTTGCCGCGGAAGCGCGCCAGATTGCTGTAGACCTCGCGCCACTCTGCGTTGACGTCGGGATGGAGGACTTCGATGCCGTCGATTCCGGCGTCGAGCAGTTGCGGAACGATCCGTTCGTGATCCGGATAAAGCGTGGGATGGGCGATCGATGTGAGCCCGCCGGTTGCGCGCATCAACGACACCGCCTCGCCGATCGCGAAACGATCCTTCTCCACGTAGCCCGGCTTGCCCGGACGCAGCAGTTTGTCGAACGCTTCCGACACCGAGGCGACGTAGCCTGCTTCGACGAGCGCGCGCGCGACATGCGGACGTCCGACCGCGCCGCCGGCGGCGAGCTGTTCGACGCGCTCGGAGCTGATGTTGTAGTCGAGCGCGCGCAAGCGGTCGACGATGCGCCGTCCGCGCGTCTGCCGGGCGTCGCGAAACTTCTGCAGGTGCGCCTCGACCCGCTCGTCATGCGCATCGAACGCATACGCGAGGATATGGATGTCGACGCCTTCATACGCGCACGACAGCTCCGCCGCCGGAATCAGCGTGACGCCTTTCGAATCGGCGTACGTCTTGATTTCAAAGTAGGCCGCGAGGTTGTCGTGATCGCTGATGGCGACGATCTCGATTCCGTGCGCAAGCGCAACGTCGATCACCTCCGCCGGCGAACGGGTGCCGTCGGAGTGATAGGTATGCGTGTGCAGGTCGGCGAAGCGCAAGTGGGAAGCGTAGCAGTTTGTCGCTCCTGTCATCCTGAGCTGCCGGAGCTGCGAAGCAGCGCAGGACGGTCGAAGG
>JBAVBF010000176.1:0-2849 GCA_049586115.1 Thermoanaerobaculia bacterium
CCTTCGACCGTCCTGCGCCGCTGACGCGGCTCCGGCGGCTCAGGATGACAGGACTGCTCAAGGATTCGAAATCCGTGTTTGAAAATTCGAAATCCTGCTCGTCGCTGACGGCGTGCAATAACGCCCAAGTAATTGCGGCAACACACGTTGCCCTAACCGCCACCTCATGGTTCCGCCGTTGCGATGGTGGCGGCCATGACGCACGCTACACAGCATCGAAGCCAATCGAGAATGCTCCTCGTCGAGGACGAGCGGGTTGTTCTCACCGCACTCAAGAAGTTCTTTACGCGCGAGGGGTTCCATGTCGATTGCGCGCGCGAGTTGGAAGAAGCGGAAGCGCTGATCGCCACCTCGCATTACGCCATCGTCATCGCCGACCTGCGCCTTTCGTGGAGTTACGCCGTCGAGGGGCTGGAGATCCTGCGCTTCGTGCGGCATCACTCGCGCGGTACGCGGGTGATCATTCTCACCGCGCACACCTCGCCTGAGATCCAGCGCAGCGCGCACGCCCTCGGCGCCGAAGCGTTCCTCCCCAAGCCGACGCCGCTGCCGGAAATCGCCGCGACCGTGCATCGCCTGATGGGAGCGGCATCGTGAAGCGGCGCACGCTGCTACACGACATCCTTGGGCCGGGCGGTCTTTCGATTCTCTTCCAGCCGATCTTCGAGATCGCCGGCGGCCAGCCGATGCTCTTCGCGCTCGAAGCGCTCGCGCGCGGGCCGAAGGACTCGAACGTCGAGCCGGCGAACGTGCTCTTCGAATACGTCCGCCGCAAAGGGAAGGAAGTCGAAGTCGATCGCGCCTGCCTCGCGCGCGCCATCGCCTCCGGTGCAGGAGTTCCGGGATCGCCCGCGATCTCCGTAAACGTCCACGCGTCGACGCTGGAGCGCGATCCGAGCCTGCCCGACTTTCTCGTCGAGACCTGCAGCACGCACAACATGCCGGTGTCGCGGCTGATCCTGGAGATCGTCGAGCAGCAGAAGTTCTGGGACGAGCGCGCGTTCTTCGACGCTCTCGACGACTTGCGCGGTCTCGGCGTCCGCATCGCGCTCGACGACATCGGCATCGGCTACTCCAGCCACCGCATGCTGATCGAAGTACGGCCGGAGCTGTTCAAGATCGATCGCTACTTCATTACCGACTGTACGAACAAGCCGTCATCGCGCGCCGCGATCGAATCGATCGTGCTGCTGGCCTCGCGCCTCGGCGGGCGTGTCGTGGCCGAGGGGATCGAAACGCTGGCTGATTTCGACACCGTCACATCGCTCGGCATCGACCTCGTGCAGGGCTTCTATTTCGCGCGCCCGGCTCTTCCTCTGACGGCCGGCGGCGCCAGTCCAATCATCCATACCGAAACCTACGCAACGAACAGACAGGAGCAAGGCTGATGAACCGCAAAAAGATTCTTCTCGTCGACGACTCGAACACCATCCTCATGATGGAGAAATTCATTCTCAGAAATGGTCCGTACGAAATCCTCACCGCAACGAATGGCGAGGAAGGAGTGCTGAAGGCCGCGGAGCAGATGCCCGACCTCATCCTCCTCGACGTGATCATGCCGAAGATGGGCGGCTTCGAAGCGTGCCGCCTGTTGCGAAGCACGCGTGCCACGAGCCAGATCCCGATCATCATGGTCACCACGCGCGGCGAGGCGGCCAACGTCGAAGCGGGATGGGCGAACGGCTGCACTGACTACGTCACGAAGCCGATCAACTCCATCGAGCTGCTCGCGAAAGTGCGCAGCTTCCTCGGCGACGAGGTGGCCCAGTGATCAAGGCTGCCGAGGGGAAGGACCGTTCGTACATCACCGCCGTGCAGGAAGAGCTGCAGCAGTACACGCAGGGCCTGCTGCGCGAAAACGAAAAGCTGCGCGCCATGTCCACGACGCTCGAGAGCGACAAGCGCCGGCTGGAGCTGGAAGTGATCGAGGCGCGCGTCGTCCTGCAGCAGAAGGACGAGCTGCGCCGCGCCGCGGAGGCGTTCGAAGTCGAGCGGATGGAAACGCGCATGCAACTCGATCGCGCGCGCCACGACTGCGATGCCGCCACGCTGGAGCTGGAACGGTTGCGGGCGCGCTTCCACGGAAACGGGCGCGTGGCCCTGATCCTCGACATCCAGGAAGTCATCCGCCGCGCGGCCGAATCCGCCGCGGCGAACAGAAGGAGTGAATCATGAGCTTCAACATCCGCCGCCGTTTGATGGCGGGATTCTTCACCGTCGTTCTGCTCGGCGCCGCCGTTTCGGTGGCCGTCCTGCAGCTTCTCACCACCAGCATCCGCCAGCTCGAAAACGTCGTCAGCGTTTCTGACACCATTCGCCAGCAAGGCCTCAAGCTCCGCTTCGACATGATGACGATGTCCGACGGAATCCGCGGCTACATCATCGATCCGGGCGACCGGAGCGAGTTGAAGCGCAAGAAGGACGCGGACGATGAATTTCTCAGGGACGTCACCACGATTCAGCAGCTCGCGCCGGCGGGCGAGGTGCGCGATCTGATCCAGCGCGCCGCCGACATGGACTCGCAGTCGGTCAATAAGCTCGAAGACGAAGTGACGCAGTTGATCGGCGACGGCAAGGCCGACCTCGCGAAGACGAAGTACGTCAGCGAATATTTACCCGTTCGTCATCAGCAGGAAGAGATCATCAAGCAGATGGAGCAGGCCACCGAGCGGCTGGCGGCGCAGGCGTTCACCGCCGCGCAGAATCGTTATCAGACCGTGCTCACGCTCACGTACGTTCTGGTCGGACTGCTGGTCATCCTCGGCGTCATTCTTTCGCTGGCCATTTCCGGATCGATCGCCCGCCCGGTTGTGCGCATGGCCGAATCGGTGCGCCGCGCCGCGAAGAGC
>JBAVBF010000177.1:0-4921 GCA_049586115.1 Thermoanaerobaculia bacterium
CCGCCAGCGTGCAACGGGCCGGTGAATACGAGCTTGTCTCCCTGCCATCCGGACGACTGGGCCGTGCCGTAGCCTCCAGTGTTGTCGGCGAAGCCGGAGACGAACATCTTCGCGTGGTCGTCGTAGCTCCACATGTCGATCAGGTCGAACGGATGGGGATTTTTCGCCGTCTTCGTTTCGGTGTAGTGCATCGTCAGCCAGGTGCCGCCCAACGTCCACGCGGCCGTGACCGTCGCTTGCGTCGGATGCTCCGGCCCTTCCGGCGAAGCGAAGGTCGTTCCGGCGCAATGGAACGTCCCGATGAACGGCTCCAGCTCCTTCAGTTTGGGATTGCTCTGGCCAAACGCGGCCACCGTCATAAGACAAACAACCACTGCCAGCATGCGAGTTTTCATTCTTTCTCCTCCAAAGTTTTGCTGGAGATACGAACTTCGGGGAGGTTTGGATGTGCTACTGGCGCGGAACTGCGATGTCGGCGACCGTGGCGCGCGGAAGCTTGCGCAGATGCGCCGGCGCGAGCTTGACCTTCGTGGAGCGATTGCCACCGCCGACGATGACGTATTCGCGCTCCATCACGCGTTCGTCGATGTAGAGCGGAATCGAGTCGGGCAGACCAAAGACGGTGACGCCGCCAATCAGTTGCCCGGTCAACTCTTTCGTCTCCTCGGCCGACGCAAACGACAGCCGCTTGATCCCGATCAATTTGCTGATCTTGTGATTGACGTCGAGTTTCATGGTCGCGGTGACGAGACAGGCGACGTATTGCCGCGGGTCAGTCTTGGCCGCGACGAGAATGGTGTTCGCCGCGTTCTCACGCGGGATGCCGTAGTTCGCGCAGAAGACATCGGTGTCCGCCCACTCGGGATTGCAATCGAGCACTTCGTACGGGACGCCCAGCGCATCGAGCTCGCGCCGGACGGAGGAGTCGAGTTCGGACATTGAGAAACGATTCTATCGGAGCGTGCGCCTCGTTGCCCCAACACTTGATGGGCATCGACGGCGTAGCCGGCGTGAGAACCGTAGCCCACGGCTTTCAGCCGTGGGAATCGAGGATCGCGCATTTCGGGAGCCCGTTTTAACGGGCGAAAGAAAGCTTTCCTTCGCCCGCCAAGGCGGGCTCACAAATTGATCGCATCGCTGCCCCGCGCCTGAAAGGCGTGGGCTACGGATCTTGCGCCGGCTTCGCCGACGCCATGCTCACGCGGCCCGCGTTCACGATTACGGTGGAAGACTGGCCGCCCGCCACCACCCGGTACTCGCCGGGGGCCAATCCGAGCATGCCGAAAAATCCGCTGCCGTCGGTGTGTGTCGTTCGCGTCTCGTGTGTGGCGAGCGACTCGACCGATACCAGCGTCCCGTCGCCGTCGGCGGAGCCCATGACGGCGCCGGTTGTTGCGTCCGGACGCCGAGGAGGGGGCGTCGTTGCCGCAAACAACGGATGCTCGATTCTCTCGAATGCTGTGCGTCCATCGGTCGCCGTGCTCGTGCGTAGCGCGGCGAAGAACTCCTCGTTCGGCCGTTTCGGCGTGAAGACGCCGGCCACCGGCAGCGCGTAGGGATTCTGGCGCACCGCATTGTTCGTGCTGTTCGCCAGGATCGACCACGGCTTCGTGTCGCCCATCGCGAAAAAGAGGATGCCGTCTGCGTTCGCCTCGCGTGCGCGGCGCGACTGGCGCAGCGTTCCTTCGATCGAATTCAGATACGCGCCGATGCCGGGCACCGCGGCGCGCCCGTTCGCATGCGCCGTCGTGATGACGAACTGCAGCCAGTCGTCGTACTGCTTCCGCTCCGCCGGCGCGTGTTCGCGTTTGTAGAGCATCGGACTGGCCAGATCGATGACCCCTTCGCGCAGCCAGCTCTCCCAATCCTGAAACGCTACGCGATACGCATCGGTGTTCGCGAAACCGTGATTCGCTGCCGGACCCGATCCCCAGGCGATGAGCGCCGCCGAAATCGTGATCGAAGGACGGATCGCTTTCGCGCCGAGGGCGAGGCGGCGAACGAAGGACGTGATCTGCTCGCGGCGCCAATCGTTCCAGAGCGGATCCTTCGTCCGCGGCAAACGTCCGTAGCGCGCGCGGAAGCGCGCCACGCTGGTGTCGTTGTAGCCGACGTCGCCGCGAATCGACTCGGGATAGCGAACGCGGTCGAGATGAATGCCGTCGACGTCGTAAGCGCGGACGAGATGGAGAAGCACGTCCGCCGTGTACGCCGCCGCGTCCGGATGGCCGAGGTCGACGTACCAGTCGGACGCGAACTGGTAGCGGCCCTTGCTCGTCTTCGTTCCCCATTGCCGCGCGCCGCGATACGGCCGTTTCGCTTTCGCATCCCAGAAATGTTGGAGGAACACATGATGCTCATCGCGCGGCAACGGATCCTTTTTCGGATCGCCATGAAAAATCGCGCCGACGATCACGAATGCATGCACTTCGATGCCGCGCGCGTGCGCCGCGTCGAGCAGCGCCCGCAGCGGATCGAACGTCCCATCCATCGCCTCGGCCCGCGGCTCGGCGGCATCGAGGTACCAGGCATCGCCGCGGCGTCTCACCTGCACGAAGAGCGCATTCGCATTGCTCTCCACCGCTGCGTCGACGATGCGCTCGACGTCGACCTTCGTCGCGAACGGCGTCCGAAACGTATCGACCCAATACGCGCGGTATTCGGGACGTTCGTCCGCGCGGGCCGTGGCCGCGGCGAGGAACAGGATGATGATCGGGAGGAACCGCTTCACTGAGTGCGATGATTGTAAATGTTGAATGGCTAAAAACGTCCCCAAACCGCCGCCCGGCGATCGTCCTCTGAAGACTTTGGAACGCGTCATCTCCAAATCCGGCCTCGGCTCGCGCACCGAGGCGCGAAGTTGGGTTGGTGGCGGGAGGGTGAGCGTCAATGGGCGCGTCGTCCGCGATCCCGACGCGTGGATCGACATGGAGCGCGATCGCGTTTCGTTCGACGGCAAGCCGCTGCAGCGCGAAGAGCGGACGTACCTGCTGTTGCACAAACCGGCCGGCTACATCACCACGTATCGCGATCCGCACGGGCGTCCGACGATCTACGATCTTCTGCCGGATCGCGAGCGCTATCTCTTTCCGGTCGGCCGGCTCGATCTCGACACGAGCGGACTGTTGATCCTGACGAACGACGCGCAATTCGCCGAACGGCTCACCAATCCCGAATATCACGTTCCGAAGACGTATCGCGTCACGTCCAATCGTGCGCTCGCGGACTCCGATCTCGATCGTCTTCGCAATGGCATGGAGCTACGCGATGGCCCGACGCGTCCCGCGCACGTAACGCGCGTGAGCGATGACATTTTCGAGATCACGATCACCGAGGGGCGCAACCGGCAGGTGCGGCGAATGGTGGAAGCGCTCGATGCCGAAGTCGTCATGCTCGTCCGCATCGCGATCGGATCGATTCGCATCGGCGAGCTTCCCTCGGGGCAAACACGCGCGCTGACCGCGGATGAGGTGAAGGAATTGGGAATCGGGAGTCGGGTGTAGGAGCAGAGCAAAACCAGAACTCGACGGGTCTCCCACTCCCCACACCCAACTTCCCACACCCCGTTGTACGATCCCGCTCCCATGTGGAACGCACGCAAGATTCTCAAAGAGCTCGCCGATCCCGAACGCCGCCGCCGCATCCTCGTGGCTTTCTGGCGTTTCGGCGACGACACCGCGAAACTGATCGCGATCGCGCAGATCGCCAAGGCGCTGCACTTCCGCGAAGAGTCGATCCGCAAGATGCCGCTGGAAAAGAAGGCCGACCTTTTCGCGTCGCGCGCCACCGCGCCGGAGTTCGAGCAGGCGCTCGACACCGCGCTCATGCACTACCACACGCACGAGCAGAACGCGTTGCTGGCCGCGTTCCTCGACCACTGGAAAATCCCGCACGTGAACGGCTCGATCGAAGTGGAGGAGTACGCCGCGCCGACCATCGATCAGGTGCGCGACGCCGTGAAATCGCTCGACACCTTCGCGCCTCGCGACGTCGCCATCTACCTCGCCTCGGCCGGCCTGCTGATGGGCGACGAGTGGCGCACCGCAACCTGGCCGGTGGTGGATGAGATGGCGGCAAGTTTGTCATCCTGAGCCGCCGGAGCTGCGCAGGCGAAGCCGCAACAGCGTAGGACGGTCGAAGGACCCCATACCTGCTAACCCGGGTGGGTGGTGTCTACGAACGCGCGATGAATACAGCGGTTGTCAGCTGGGGGGCCTTCGACCGTCCTCCGGCGTCTCAGGATGACAGGCTACGGACTGTACCGCCGTGTCGGAATCCCCTCGGCTTTGCTGATGCTCAGCTCCGCCATCAGCTTGATCAACTTCCGGCTTTCGTTGTCCGCCGACGCGTACGTATCGCACAGCAGCGCGACGTGATCCGGCGGCTCCTCGGCGGAGATCGTGAAGCCGTTCATCGGCTGGTCAGGGCGCGTCGTCTCCGTCCGCCGCCACGCGCCGTTGATGATTTCCAGGCGCAGGAATTGGCTTCCTTTTCCGGTTTGGAACGTCTGCGCCGCGACGGCCGGGATGCCGCGCGCGTTGGCCTTCTGTTCGTCGAGGGCGCGCGCTACGACCTCGGAGATCATGTCGCGTAGCGTCTTCATCGCGGTGTCGGAGGCGCGGACGATTTCCATCGCCGCGTGGTAAACGCTTTTCTCGGTCGCGTTGCGCGCCATCTTCTGGAGCGTGTTCCGTGCGATGCGGCACTCCAGCGCGACCGCGATGCTTTCCCATTCGAACATCACCACGCCCGTGGCGCCCTCGGGCGGGATGTTGCCCTGATGCGCGACCAGCACGCCGCTCAGCGACACTTCGAGCAGAAAAACGCGGGCCGCGCCGACGCGCGCCACGACCGGCCGCGCCAGTCGCACCCGCTGATACTTTCGACGCTCTTCGTTCGGAGGCGGCACGGTTGCGAAGTC
>JBAVBF010000178.1:0-9909 GCA_049586115.1 Thermoanaerobaculia bacterium
GGCGCCGATGGTGCGCGGCACGGTCACCGCCAACGGCAAGCCGATCCCGAACGCGACTGTCGCTTTCTTCAGCGGTGGCAGCGATGAGTTCACAACGAAAACGGATACCGAGGGACATTACTCGGCGCCTGATTCATCGAAGTGGGCGTTTCGCGTCATCGTCATTCATCCCGACTACGCGATCACCGAGGAGCGGCTCGGACCGGCGGGGACGAAGAAGGGGCCGGACTTTTCGATGACGGCGGGCATTCCGATCGCGGGTCGTGTGGTCAGCGAAGATGGCCAGACGGCCGTTGCGGACGCGCAGATTTTTCTGGATGGCTGGCCGGCGGGAAAGTCGGCTGCTGACGGAACGTTCTTAATCGCTCACGCCCGAAAAGATTGGGAAGCGGTCCAGGCACGAATCGGAAATCGCGTTGCCCAGCGCGCGCACACGACTGCGTCAGCGAATCTGAAACTCGCCAAAGGAGGCACGGTCAGCGGCAGTGTGCGCGACATGAAGTCGCAACTGCCGGTCGCTGGTGCGCACGTGGCCGTCGCTCCCTCGGGACCGGGACGCTTCGGCGGCCGCGAAACGTCCAGCGACGCGATCACGGACGCGAAAGGGAACTTCACCATCGGCCCGCTCGTCGCGGGAACGTACGACGTGCGCCCGTCGCGCCCCGGCTACAGCATCAACAACGCGCAGTCGATGACGGTGAAGCCCGCCGACTCCGTGCAGAAAGCGCTCTATGCGACCGCGCGCGCACGCATCAGCGGGTCGGTCGTCGACGAAGACAAGCGGCCGGTCGCGGCGGCGCGTGTGAACACGCGTGCGACCGCGCGTGGCGACATGTTCAGCTTCGCGACGGCTCGCGGATTCTCCAATGACGGTTACAGCGCGCCCGACGGCCACTTCATCCTGCGCGATGTAAACATCGACTCTGATATCCAGGTCGATGCGCTGAAGCGCGGCTATCCCGGAGGCAAATCGTCGTCGATGAAGCTGGCGGCGGGCGAGAAAAAGAGCGGCGTGATCATCACCATTCCTCGGGGCGTCGCGGTCACCGGCCGAGTTACCGACAAAGACAAGAAGGCGCTCTCCGGCGTCGCCGTGGAGACGATCGAATCAGCCAACGACGCAATGGGCGGCATCCGGCGGATGGTGATGAGCAACATGCAGCAACGCACCGACGACACCTACCGCACCGGCAGCGACGGGACGTTCTCGATCCGTGTGAAGGAAGGAACCTACGACCTCGCCTTCAAGCGGGAAGGCTATGCCGCGAAGAATGTGCGCGCTACGAAAGTGGACGCGTCGACGAAACCGATCGATGTCGTGCTCGATCCTGGCGTCGAGATCAGCGGCCGCATCACGCGCGCCGGCGCTGGCGTGGAAGGCGTGAACGTGCGCAGCATCTCCCAGGACGGAATGTCGAGCGCCGTAAGCGGAGCGGATGGCGCGTTCCGGCTGACGGATCTCACTCCCGGCCAGATGATGCTCAACGTCGCCAAACCGGATTCATTCATCCAGGAGATGCGATCGGTGTCGGCGCCAACGAAGGACCTCGTCATCGAGGTGCCGGCCGGCGGGCGCATCACCGGGCGCGTGCTCGACAAGAATTCGCACCAGCCGGTGACGTCCTTCATGGCCGGCGTGACGACTTCGCGCAGCGGCGGCGGCATGACCATCATGATGCCGCCGATGCAGAAGCAGTTCACTAGCGATGATGGCTCGTTCGTCCTCGAAGGGATCAAGCCGGGCATGACGCAGGTGGTCGTGAATGCGCCCGGTTATACGACCGCACGCGTTCCGAACATCGAAGTCGAGGACGGCAAGACCGCACCGGACGTCGAGGTCGACGTCGAGACCGGCGCGAAACTCACCGGCCGCGTGACCGGTCCGGATGGCAGTCCGCTGTCAGGCGTTTTCGTGCGCAACGACCAGATGGGCGGCGGCTCGCGCGTGATGCGCTTCGATGGGAACGACAACAGCGCGACGACCGATCCGAGCGGCGAATACACGATGGATACGGTGGAGCCGGGCGAGAAGACATTGTCGTTCAGCCGCGACGGCTACATCACGCAGCAGAAGACGGTGACCGTCGCCGCCGGAAAAGACGCGCGCCTCGACGTACAGATGTCCACCGGCATCCGCGCCACGGGATTCGTGGTGACAGACTCCGGCGCACCGATTGCGGACGCGACGGTGATGGCGGGCTCGGGCGCGACGGATGGCGGCCGCAGCGGACGGAGCGACGCCAATGGTGCCTTCACGCTCGAAGGTCTGGCTCCCGGCCACTACACGTTCAATGCGTCGAAGACCGGCTACACCGCGGGCATCGTCCGTGACGTCGACATCGCGACATCCGGACCGGTCCGATTGATCCTGAAGAGCGGCGGCGTGATCACGGGTCATGTGAACGGACTGACCGCGCCCGAGCTCGAACAGACGACCGTCTATGCGAACGCATCCGGCGGTGGCGGCGGACCGATGGGCAGCTCGACGGCGCCGGCCGACAGCAGCGGCAATTTCCGCATCGAAGGAGCGCCGTCGGGAACCGTTCGCATCACCGCACGCACCGGTGCGATGTTCGGCGGATCGACCAAGTCCGCCGCGCCGAAGACAGTGGAACTCGAGCCCGGCGGCACGGCGCAGGTGGACATCGATTTTAAATCAAGCACCGTCATCCGCGGCCGCGTCACGCGCAATGGCGCCGCGGTGCCGAACGCGCAGGTAATGTTCATGCCCCGAGGCGCGAAGAGCCAGACGTCCGCCAGCACCTCCGCGGATGGCGACGGACGCTACGAGCTGAGCGGCCTCGATGACGGGACCTACACGGTGCAAGCGGTGGACATGGAGCGCCTCAATCCGTTCGCGGCGCAGTATGAAGTCCACGGTTCAGGCACCTTCGACATCACCATCAAGACGGTCACGCTGCGCGGGCACGTAGTCGACTCCGCCGACACGCGTCCCCTCGCCGATGCCAGCGTGGAGCTTCGTCCGTCGGCCGGCTCTACCGTTCTCGGAGGACGAGGCGCGCAGACCGATGCCGCGGGAAACTTCGTGATCGAGAACATCGCCGCCGGCGCGTACCAGATCACCGCCGACAAAGCGGGTTATGGCCACGACGCGCGGCAGATCACCATCGGCGATTCGGCGCCGGAAGACGTGCAGTTCACCCTCTCGCCGAGCGACGGCATCACCATTCGCGCGGTCGACATGCGCGACAACTCCGCGTTGACCGTCAACGTATCGCGCGTCGTCGATGCCCAGGGCAACGAGCTCCCCTCGGGCAATTTCTTCGGCAGCAGCGAGGTGGTCAAGCTGCCGCTCTCGCCCGGCACCTACACCGTGACGGTGTCGGCCCGCAATTACGCACCGCAGACGATCACGATGTCCTCGCCGTCGCAGCAGACGGTCCGCTTCTCGCCGGGCGGCACGATCATCCTGCACTCCCGCGACACCGCCACGCGCCGGTTCCGGCTCGTCGATTCGTCGGGCACACCGTTCGGAATGAATCCCTTTTCGCAGGGAATCATGTCGCTTCAACCCGGCGCGATGCCGTTGAACAACGTCGCCCCCGGCCACTACCGCCTGGAAGTGCTCGACAACACTGACAGGGTCACGAAGACGGTGGAGATCGACGTCATCGACGGGCAGCAGAAGGATTACGACGTGTGATATCATTTTGATATCATGAATCGCGGAGGAAGAGCTCACGCGAGTAAGGCTCGATAGCATGAACGTGCTCATAAGAGATCTGGAGGACGAAACTGTTGAAGCGCTGAAAAGGCGAGCGAGCGAGCGAAATCGTTCGCTTCAGGCCGAGTTGAAGGCGATCGTCGAAGAGGCAGCGTCTCAGGAGTGGAGCAAGACCTGGGCGGCTGCCGACCGCATCTTCGAAGAATTGCGCCGCAGCGGTCAAAAGTTTTCAGACACCACTGAGTTGCTCCGGGAGGATCGTGACCGGTGACGCTGTGGGTGGTGGACGCCAGCGTCATCATCAAATGGTACGTGCCTGAAGGTGACTATGAGGCCGCGCGCGCGATGCGGGATGCGGAAACGGCTCTGGCTGCGCCTGATCTTCTGTTCTCGGAGACCGCAAACATCCTCTGGAAACTTGTCCTCCGCGGTGAAATGACGGCTTTGCGCGCTATTGAGATCATCGAAGAGATCGCGGCTGCGCCATTCATAACCATCCCGAATCAGAGTCTGGCGCAGGACGCGCTGGACCTCGCGATCGCTACCGGTCTTACTGCGTACGACGCTTCCTATGTCGCGCTGGCGATCAGGATCGACAAGATCCTCATTACGGCCGATGAAAAACTCGTGCGAAAGTTAACCGGCACACGGAGCGCGAATCAGGTTCGACTCCTCGCCGACTACACCAACTAACCCTCAATCCGGATCGTTCTCGTCGATCGGCGGCGGCTCGGGGAGGTCCACTGCGGCTTCGAGCGGGATGCGGTCCGCGCGAGGCGCCATCGGACCGCCGAAGTTCTTGCGGTACTTCTCGAGGCGCTTGAAGAGGTGGTGGAGGTCGTAGGTCAGGCGCAGGACCGTCCGTCTTAGTTTGTACTTCACGCGCTTGAATGCTTCGAGATCGTCGCCGCGCAGCGTGGGGAGGAACGACTGGATCTCGGAGATGCGCTTGCGGACTTTTTCGAGGTCCTTGTCCTGCACGTTGACGAAATGCTCTTCGCCGTTGATCAGCATCGGCTCGGTGCCGGTCATCTGATCGTCGAACCAGTGCCAGAGCTGGATCAGGTCGATCTTGCGGCCTTTCGAGAGGAAGCGCGTTTCCAGCAGGTCCTGCCGGAAGTAGCCGAGGAGCTTGCGGTCGTCGGCGTGGTTGAACTCGTCGTCGGTGAGGTTTCTCGTGTTCCACACGCCGTAGCGGATGATGTCGTTGCGAGTGCTGCGAAGCTGCCGGAGCGTCTCGTCGAGCACCTTGAACGGCACCTCGGAGAGCGTTTGCGGCTCGGATTGGGTCACGGACATGGGCTCGAAGAATACATTACTGACCATTTATTGAGCAGGAACGAAGATCGGATCGCCCGTGGCGTTGTCGACGACCGAGGCCCATGCGAGCGCGTGACCGTTGCTGGTGAGGACTTCGACTTCGACGCGGCCGCCGGCGATCGGCGCAGTTGTCATCTCCTCGACTGAAAACTGCGTGACGCCTAGCGCGCCTACCGTTCGATCCGTACTGCCCAGCGCGTGGCCGGCGGCGTCGTAGAGCGTGAAGCGAACCACTTCATCGAGGCCGCCGGTGTTGAGCGCGCCGAGGTTCGTGCGGAAGGCGGAGGAACGTTCGATGTGAAGCAATTCGCGCGGTCCGCCAAGGTCGGCGAACCGCAGCGGGATGAACTGGCCGTACGTGCCGCCGGGCGACGAGGTGGCCGTGCGCGACGTCGCGACGAGGCCGCCGTCGAGCTCCGCTCTCACCGAGCCAAATCCGGTTCGGCCGAAAAACGTGGCCACGATGTCATCGAGTGCGAGGACTTCATGCGCGCCGACGGTGCCGAATTTGACGACTCGCTCGGCGGTCACGGCATCGGTGTACGTCAGCAGATAGCTTCCGCCGCTGTCGCCGAGCGCGCTGAGAAAGACGTCACTGCGCCAAAACGTGTTCACGCCCGGCTGGCTGATGACCGGCGCCGAAAACGTTCCCGGACGCGGCGCGGCAGCGGGGACGTAGATCGGATCGCCGGTGCGGTTGTCGATGACGGAGCTGTAGCCGACGATGCGGGCGTCGCCGCTGGTGACGCGCAACTCGGCCGTGATCAGCGCGCCGCTGGCGGCTGGTAATTGCATCTGGCCGAATGGCAGAACTGCAAGATCCTGCTGCGAGATGACGCTGCCGCTCGCGCTATCGAACAGCGTCACGCGAACCGTTCCGCTGCCGCCCGCCGTTTCCGCGAAGCCGATGTTGGTCCTGAAGTTGAGCGTGGACTGGATCCGCGGCAGGTATTCGATTGCCGCGGACTCGGTCGTCGACACGGCGGGGATGAACTGGCCGTATGTGCCTCCGTTTGCGCGCGTGAACGTTCGGCTGGTAATCACGAGCGCGTCGGTATCGCCGAGAAACTCGAGCTGACCGATGCCGTTCGTGCGCATCGTCGCGGCCACGACGTCATCGAGCGCCATGACCTGCTTCGGAGCGATCGACAGTTTCACGGCGGCGAAGTGGTTCCATCCTTCGTCGCCGGCGTGCGTGAAGATCGCAGTGACGTTCGCCGCCGTAGCACCGCCGTTGAAAAGACGAACGTCGGTTTGCCACACGGTTCCGAGCGCGCCCGGCGTGTGCGCGACGGCGGCGATGACCTTGCGCGGCGCGAAGGTGGATGGACGAATCGACGCGGGAAGTTCTCCGGCGAATGTAATCGCTAGCGACCAGGAGAGCAGCGTTCCCGCGTTCTGCGGCTGAAGATCTTTGACGGTCAGCGTCCAGCGTCCATTTGCGGGACGGCCGTGAAAAACGTCGAGCCGATCGAAGGGGTCGGCATCGATCCCGTACGTAACCTGCGTGAACGGCGTGCGATCGGCTGACGGGTTCTGCAGAATGACCGTCGTACCGTCCGGTGCGGTGAGCAGAATCTGCAGATCGCCGCGCGACGGATGCGCAATGTTGACGTTGAAGGCGAGCCGTTCGATGGCGCGCGTGTCTGTGATGTCGAGCGTTGAGGTGATGCCCGCAGGCGTGTTGTCGGGAATCGCAACACCTTGCTGCGAGGATTGGAACAGCATCACATCGGCGCGCGGCGCGGGGTTGCAATCCGCGGCGCCGAGGATCAGCCGTGCCGTGAACGCGGAACAGATCGTGGCCACATGCGCGCCGCCGTTGAGCGCTCGGTCGGCATCGAGCAGTTTTTTGGCGATCGTCGCGTACGTCGGATCCGTCGGCGCGCCGAAGAGCGACTCCAGTACGAGCGTGTCCGCCGTGCGGCGCCCGTCCGTGACGCCGTGACGGCGCACCAGCGCATCGAAAATCTCGCGCAACGCCGACGACCAGATCTCGCCGTTCTTGTGTTCCGTTCCCGAGAGATCGGAGTTGTTGTAGTCATTCATCGTTTTCGCGCTGTCGACGCGGCGAAGACAATCGGCGCCCGGCGGATAACCGCAGTTCTGGCCGGAGTCGTCCCCGGCGCAGCGTGCGTCCCAATCGGCGAGGCAGTACGGGTCGCGGCCGCTGCCGAGTCCCGACTCGTAGTTCGACGAGTACGCCCAGTAGTCGCTGAAGCCCTCTCCCATCGCGCGCGATTGGCTCGCCGAGGTCCCGAAGAATGCGGAAGGCGCAATCCAATCCTGCACCGAATGGAAAAATTCGTGCAGCACGATGTCCGAATCCTCGGCATCATCCACACCGCCGTCGCCGAAGTAGACCTTTCCCTGGCCTGGGATGCTGCTGCCGACGTAGAGCGAATTGTCGGCGCCGGAAAGCGAATGCGGATCGACCGGAATCGCGTACGCGACCACGCGCCGCGCACCGACGTAGCCGAGCGACTGCATGTAACGCTGACTGCGGTCGATCTGGAAGTAGACGTTGACCTCTTCGAACTGCGGCTGGCTGCGATCGAAAAGCAGCGGCAGCGATGCGTCCGCGTGCGGCGTGCTAGGCGCGTCGGTGTCGACGATCTGAATGTTCGGACCGGCCAGCATTCCGGTCGGATTGAGATCGAGCAGATCGACGATCGAGTAGGCAGCGTCAGGAACCGCGGCGGCGGAGTCGTTTTGATCGCGGAGGGATGGATCGTTCAGCTTCACCACCGGATTCGTATCGAAGACGCGGCCTTTCGCGGTGATCTGCGCGAAGAGCGGCTGCGACTTGAGCAGTGTTCCGGTCGCGGCATCGATGTAGTGCGCGACCGGCTCGTGCGGCTTTTCTTCGACCACGACGCGCCATGCAGGACGCGCCACCCCACCGTCGTTGACCGCCACGAGTTGCGCGTCGCACACCGTGCCGCGCGGGGCGACGGCGATCGCAGTGCTTTTCGCCATCAGGCTGCGCTTCGGCGCCGCTGTCGCGAGTGCGCGATGCAACTCGCGCACGCTTCCGTCATGTGCAACGCGCTCGATCACTTCGCCGCCGAGAACCGGCAGGCCGTTGACGTATTGCGTGTAGTGGCGGTATGTGCCGAGGAGCGACTCGCGCTCGTAGTCGAGCCGGAGTTCCTGGGCGTTGACGGCAGCCGCGAGGAAGAGAAGAACGAGTGAGACCGCAAGCCGCCGCATCCGTCGCGCAAACCGGGGACGCGCGATGAAAATTCAGGCGGAGACCGGCTCCGGTTCCGCCGTGGCCGGCACGGGAGGTTGCTCGACGACCGTCGCCACCGGCAGCGAGAAGGAGAACGTCGTCCCCTGCCCTTCGCGGCTCTCCACCCAGATCGTGCCGCCGTGGCGCTCGACGATCTGCTTGGTGATGTAGAGGCCGAGGCCGAGGCCGCCGTAATTGGTCGACGACACCTGCCGGCCGCGATGGAAGCGCTCGAAGACCTGGCCCAGCTCGTCGGTCGGGATACCGATGCCGCGGTCGGCCACCGAGGTCACGAGCTGATCGCCGCGATCTTCGACGGTGACCAGAATCTCGCTGCCGTCGGGCGAGTACTTCACGGCGTTCTCCATCAGATTGCCGAGCACCTGCTCGAGACGATCGCGATCGCCGATGACGCGTTTGTGGCCGACGGGGAGATTGAGTTGGAAACGGCGGTCGCTGACGGCGGTGTGATGCCGGTGCACGACGTCGTTTACGAACGTCGTCCACGGAATCGGCTCGCGGCGAATCTCGAGGCGGCCCGTCTCGATGCGCGACACGTCGAGCAGTTCGAGGATCAGGCGCGACATGCGGTCGATCTGATCGAGGGCGATGTCGAGATACTCCTCCGAGGTGGAGAGATCGTTCTCGCGGATCAGCGTTTTGGCGAGTTGCGTGTAGCCCTTGATCGACGTCACCGGCGTGCGCAGTTCGTGCGAGGCGATGGAGAGGAATTCGTCCTTGAGGCGCGAGAGGTCTTCCACTTTGCGGCGCGCGTCGACCTGCTCGGTGTAGAGCTTGGCGTTTTCGATGGCCAGCGCGGCGCGCTCCGCGAGGATTTCCGCGAGCGGCAGTCGCTCGT
The DNA here is from genome assembly GCA_049586115.1 of Thermoanaerobaculia bacterium. Taxonomy (GTDB): domain Bacteria; phylum Acidobacteriota; class Thermoanaerobaculia; order Gp7-AA8; family Gp7-AA8; genus JADGNZ01. Next base: position 9,100 of record JBAVBF010000178.1, read on the forward strand.
CGTTCATGGCGCGGTCGGGATCGTTCGCGGCGATGACGAGCGCGCCGAGCATTTCGCGGCGCGTGCGCAACGGCAGAATCAGCAGCGAGGCGAGCTTCATCGGTGCGGCGTGGTAGCCGCCTTCCAGTCCCGGCGCGGTCGTTTCGGACGCGCCGAGGTTTTGCGTGAGCGACGGATAACCTGTGCTGACGACCTGGCCGATGATGCCTTCGCCGACGACGAGCGGCTGGCGGTAGATGTACGACCACGCCAGTCCGAGGGAGGCCATCTCGCGGTGGTAGATCGAGGCGACGCGCAGCTCGGTGGAGTCGGACGATTTGAGGATGACCGCGGCCCAGTCGCCGAGAACTTCGGCCACGCGTTCGGCGATGGCCTGCGTGACCCAGACCGGATCGATGTTGCTGGAAAAGAAGGCGCCGGCGTCGGCGAGGATCTGCGCGCGCTCGGCCTGCACCTGCATCTCTTCCTCGAGGCGCCGCCGCTCGGTGATGTCGCGGAAGGTGACGATGACGCCGGAGATTTTCCCGTCTTCATGCAGCGGCGTGGCGCTCATCGAGATGGCGATGCGGCGCCCCTCGCGCTTGATGGCGATGGTGTCGTCGCGCACGGCCCGGCCGGTGGAGAGGGCGCGCGCGGCCGGCAGTTCCTTCGCGTCGATCGGCCCCCCGGCATCATTCAGCAGCCCATACGCCTCGGCATGTTTGAAGATGGGCACGCCGATATCTGCGCGGCCGAGCAAACTCTTCGCGGCGGGATTCAGATAGGCGGTCTTGCCTTCCGCGTCGACGAGCATGACGCCGTCGGCCATGC
>JBAVBF010000179.1:0-7034 GCA_049586115.1 Thermoanaerobaculia bacterium
CTCTCGTCATGGCCTTCGACAGCATCGATCGCAGACGTTTTCTGCTGCTTGCCGCCACTCCGTTGCTCGCCGCGCAGAAGGCGGCCACACCTCATGCTCGTGAATCGATGCTGCAGATGAATGGGTATGCGGTGAATGCGGAAACGCCGCTCGCGCTGCTGACCGATTACGTGACGCCGAACGAACTTTTTTTCGTCCGCAGCCACTGGATCCCGCGCACGCCCGACCCGAAGAAGTGGAGTTTGACGATCGACGGCGAGGTCGAACGTCCGGCACAGCTTACGCTATCCGATCTCAAAAAACTTCCGCGCGCCGAAGCGACGTGCGTGCTGCAGTGCGCCGGCAACGGCCGCGGACTCTACGCGCCGACGGTTCCCGGAGTGCAATGGCACTACGGCGCCGTGGGCAACGCGCGCTGGAGCGGCGTGCGCGTCCGCGACGTGCTCGAACGCGCGGGCGTGAAGGCGACTGCGAAACATCTGCACGTCTTCGGCAGCGACGATCCGCCCGGCAAGGTGCCGCCGTTTCTTCGCAGCATCGAGATGGAGAAAGTGCTCGCTGACGGCATCCTCGCGTTTTCGATGAACGGTGAGCCGCTGCCGGTCGTGCACGGCGCGCCGCTTCGTCTCATCGTCCCCGGCTGGGCCGGCGACCATTGGATGAAGTGGCTGGTCCGGCTCTCGCCGCAACCCCAATCGCAAAAGGGTTTCTACATGGAGACGGCGTACCGCTATCCGCTGACGGCCGGCGCGCCGGGCGTGGCCTTCAAACCGGAAGAGATGGCGCCGGTGACGGAGCTGTTCGTGAAGTCAAACATCACGACGGCGCCGAAGAAGGCAAAGTCCGGCCACACGTACGAAATCCACGGCTTCGCATTCTCCGGAGCGCCGGACATCGCGAAGGTCGAAATCAGCGACGACGACGGCGCGACGTGGACCGAGGCAACACTCGATCCGCGTCACGATCCGTACGCGTGGCGGCTCTGGTCGCATCGCTGGACGCCGTCGCGCGCCGGTGCGGCGCGCATCTGCGCGCGTGCGACGGACAGCCGCGGCAACATGCAGCCGCGCGATGCAGCGTGGAATCAGAGCGGGTACCTGCACAACTCCTGGCACTTCGTCGATGTGGAGGTGACGGCGTGAAGCGCGCAATCGTCCTCGTCTTCGTGCTCGTTCTCGCCGTCGCCGCCGCTCCGAAGAAACGCGCCGCCTTCGATCCGAGCCTCCCGGTCCTCGGCACGAAGTTTCGCGCACTCCCTCCCGGAACCGGACGTCAACTCGTCGAAGCAAGCTGTCTTCCCTGCCACTCGCCGGACATCCTCGTCCAGCAACGCCTCACCGAAAAACAGTGGACGGCGACGGTCGACAAGATGGTGCGCTGGGGCGCGGTCCTGAAGGACACGGACAAGCCCGCTGTGGTCGCCTACCTGTCGAAAAACTTCGGCGTGGCGAACTCGTTCACGCCGACGAAGACGCGGCCGGTCGGCTACTAAAAAATCGATCGCGGCCGGTCTTGACTTACAGCCGTCTCGAACCTAGCTTTCTTTTTTCACGAAAGAAGGAGGAACGGCAATGGCTGAATCCGGTAGTGGTTACGGTGGTGGAAATAAGCCCCATACGCTTTACGGTGTCTGGATCGATGAAGCTCTCAAGAACAACGACGTCAACGAGATGAAGCAGGTCCTGCAGGAGGCGCGCAAGCACTTTCCGACGACCGCCCAGCCGTTGTACGGCGTCTGGATTCATCACTGCATCGAGAAGGGATCGAGCCGTGAGGAGTTGCAGCAGCTCCTCGAGCAGGCCAAAGCTGTGAAGAACAGCGATCTGGATGGCGCGATCAAGAAGCTCGAAGCGCACCTCGGCAAGTCGTAAGTGTCCACTTCCGACCGTCCCGAACGCACGCTGCTCGCCGACGATCTCCTGCACGCACACCCGGTTCACGTCGTGTGGGAGATCACGCTCGCCTGCAACCTGAAGTGCGCCCATTGCGGATCGCGCGCGGGAAAGGTGCGCCCGGACGAGCTGTCGACGGAGGAATGCTTCGACGTCGTCGATCAACTTGCGCGTCTCGGGACGCGCGAGATCACGATCATCGGCGGCGAAGCCTACCTCCGCCGCGACTGGACCGACATCATCGCCCGCATCAGCAGCCACGGCATCCTGCCGTCGATGCAGACCGGCGGCCGCGCGCTGTCCGAGGAGCGCATCCGCGCGGCAAAGGCGGCGGGGCTGCGCACCTGCGGCGTTTCCGTCGACGGCCTCGAGGGCTTGCACGACGAAATCCGCGGCGTGAAAGGCTCCTTCCGCTCCGCCATGCAGGCGCTGGAGCTGCTGCGCAAGTACGACATCCCCAGCGGCTGCAATACGCAGATCGGCAGCCGGACCATGCCGCAGCTGCGCGGCATCCTGCACGAGATCGCAAGCCGCGGCGCGAAGGGATGGCAGGTCCAGCTCACCGTGGCGATGGGCAATGCGGTCGACAACGATCACCTGCTGATGCAGCCCTATCAACTGCTCGAGCTGATGCCGCTTCTCGCGGAGCTGTACGACGAGGCGCACTCGCTCGGCGTGATGATGCAGGCCGGCAACAACATCGGCTACTTCGGTCCTTACGAACACAAGTGGCGCATCGGCAACGAGGAGACGCATTGGAGCGGCTGCAGCGCGGGCCACGCCGTCCTCGGCATCGAAGCCGACGGCGTCATCAAAGGCTGTCCGTCGCTGCCGACCGCGCAATTCAGCGGCGGCAACGTCCGCGACATGACCATCGAAGACATCTGGACTTACAGCCGCGAGATCCGTTTCTCGCGCGACCGCCAGATCCATGAGCTGTGGGGCCGCTGCCGCGATTGCTACTACGCCGACGTTTGCCGCGGCGGCTGCACCTGGACCTCGACAGTGCTCTTCGGCCGTCCCGGCAACAACCCGTATTGCCACCACCGCGCGCTCGAGCTCTCGAAGCGCGGACTGCGCGAACGCGTGGCGAAAACGCAGGAGGCGCCGGGCACGTCGTTCGATCAGGGACGTTTCGATCTCATCACCGAGCCGCTCGACGGCAGCGACGGCGAACGCACGATTGCCGTTCCGCCGATCTGGGAGATGAACGAGCCGGAACTGCGCGACACCGATCGCCTCCCGCCGACGCTCGATCTCTGCTACGGCTGCATGCAGTACGTTCACGCCGGAACCACGACGTGCGCGCACTGCGGCGGCGACCTCGCGTCGTTCGCGCAGCAGCACCGCGACGTGCAGGAAGCGATCATCGACCTGCGGCGCCTCATCGCGAATGCGAATGCCGCGTCGGCATCCGCAGCGCCAGTCTGAGGAATCGGTTTGTCATCCTGAGGCGCCGGAGGACGCCGAAGGATCTCAAATGCGCAAGCTGCGATTGAATCCAGCGGTTTCAGTCGGCGACGGGAAGTTTGAGATCCTTCACCGTCCCCCGCCGTTCCGTCGCTTCGCGACTCCCGGCTCCGGCGGTGGATGACAGCCCACATGGAAGTTCTCCCGCATCCCCTCGGTTCATGGCCCGTGCGGATTACAATGCCGCCCCGTTTTACGGCCCGTTGGGATGAGCCCGGGTCCTGTGCAGCAGGCGCACCGAACCTCGTCAGGTCCGGAAGGAAGCAGCGATAAGGTGTTCCCCTGTGTGACGCAGTACGGCCTGGGCTCTTCCGAACGGGCGGTGAGAACCGCACTGGTTTTCCATCCCGCCGCAACCTAGACTCCACGCTACATGTCCTACCAGGCGCTCGCGCGCAAATACCGGCCGCAATCCTTCAGCGACGTCATCGGGCAGGAAACCGTCGTCCGCACGCTGCAGAACGCGATCGAAGGGGAGCGCATCCATCATGCCTACCTCTTCGCCGGCGTCCGCGGCGTCGGCAAGACGACTGCGGCGCGCATCCTGGCCAAGGCGCTGAATTGCGTCAAAGGTCCGACCGCCGAGCCGTGCAACGAGTGCACGATCTGCCGTGAGATCACCGAAGGCATCGACATGGACGTGCGCGAGATCGATGCCGCGACGTACACCGGCGTCGACAACATCCGCGAGCTGCGCGACATCACGCAGTTCCAGCCGGCGCGCGACCGCAACCGCATCTTCATCATCGACGAAGCGCACATGCTCTCCACCGGCGCCTGGAACGCGCTGCTGAAGATCCTCGAAGAGCCGCCGCCGCATGTGATCTTCATGTTCGCGACGACGGAGATCAACAAAGTGCCGCAGACGATCATCTCGCGCGTGCAGAAGGAACTGCTGCGCAAGATCACGCTCGACGATCTGATCGCGCGGATCCGCAAGATTGTCGATGCCGAGGGGATCGAGGCGGATGATCGCGCGATCGAGATCATCGCGCGGCGCGGCGAAGGAAGCGTTCGCGATTCGCTGTCGCTACTCGATCAGGTCATCGCATTCGGCGGACGTTCCATCACCGCCGCCGACGTCGCCACGGTCCTCGGCCTTTCCGACACGACATTCTTCGCGCGCATCGCGACGTTGATCGCCGAGGGCGATCACGGCGGGATTCTGGAAGCGCTCGACGAGGCTTCGGAAAGCGGACGCGATTTCAAGATGCTGTATCGCGATCTGCTCAGCTTCATGCGCAACCTGCTGCTCGTTTCGGGACGCGCGAATGAGTCGATGCTCGCTGTCGCGCCGGAAGATCTGCCGGCGATTCGGACGACAGCGGAGAAGTTTTCGTACTCGGAATTGCTGCGCATTGCCAACCTGCTGCTGCGCGACGATGAGACGGTCAATCGTGCCGAGCATCAGCGGCTCGCCGTCGAGATCGCGTTGCTGAAGGCGGCTACGTTTCCGCGTTTGCGCGCGGTGGAACAAGAGCTCGCAGGCGGCGCTACGACTCCGCAAGCTGCGGCGCCTCGGCCTCGCGCGTCCGCGGAACTGAAACCAGCGCCGGCACGCCGCGAAGCGGATCAAGTCTCGTCCGCAAATGCCACCATCGAATCGTTCATCGAACGCGTCCAGAAAGCGCGGCCGCTCATCGGCGGCTACCTCGGCGCGGCAAAATCGCGCAAGCGCGACGGCAACAAGCTGCTGCTCACGTTCGCTGATTCATTCACCGCCGATCAGGTCAGCGGCGCGCGGCCCGCACTCGAACAGATTGCCGCCGAGGTCTTCGGCGAGCCGATGACGATCGAGGTGAAGACCGATTCGCCCGCCGCCGGTGCACCGGCTCCGAAATCATCCTCGCCTCTTCGCGACGATCCCATCGTCCAGGCATTCCAGAAGCACCTCGGCGCCGACATCGTCGAATCTCGCAAGCGTTAAGGGAGAGCTCATGAACCCGAAGCAGTTGATGAAACAAGTCCAGCAGATGCAGGAACAGATGCAGCAGCGCATGACCGCGCTGAAGGTCGAAGGAACGGCCGGCGGCGGCATGGTCAAAGCGACGATGAACGGCTCGAAGGAACTGCTCGCCATTACCATCGACAAGGAAGCCGTCGATCCGAACGACGTCGAAATGCTGCAGGACCTCGTCGTGGCCGCAGTCAACGAAGGCTCGCGCAAAGTGGATGAAGAGATGGCCAGCAGCGTCGGCGCGATGACCGGCGGGATGAAGATTCCGGGACTGTTCTAGGTTGACCGCTCCTCCGCTCGCAAACCTGATCAACGAGCTGACGCGGCTGCCCGGCGTCGGCGGCAAGTCGGCCTCGCGCATCGCGTATCACATCCTCAAGCGCACGGAAGGTGAAGCGGAGGCGCTGGCGAACGCGATTCTCGAAGTGAAGTCGAAGATCTTCCGCTGCTCGATCTGCAACAACATGACGGACGTCGAGCCGTGCGCGATCTGTTCCGATCCTCGGCGCGACGCCAGCGTGATCTGCGTGGTCGAAGAAGCGTTCAACATCCCGACGATCGAATCGACGCGCGATTTTCGCGGACTCTTCCACGTCCTCCTCGGCGCGCTCTCGCCGTTGAAAGGAGTCGGTCCGCATGACATCGACGTCGCCGGACTTCTGAAGCGAGTCCGAGCCGGCGGCGTGCGCGAAATCATCGTCGCGACGAATCCGAACGTGGAAGGTGAAGCGACCGCGCTCTACCTCGCGCAGCAGCTGAAGCCGCTCGACGTGAAGACGACGCGCCTCGCATTCGGGCTGCCGGTCGGCGGCGACCTCGAATACGCCGATCAGGTCACGATGGCGAAGGCGTTGGAAGGACGCCGCGAGATTTAGCCTGGGAACGCGGGCGTCCCGCCCGCGTTCCCAGGAGAGCTAAGTCTCGACATGTGTTACATTTCTTCGCCCAGTCCTCGCGACAAATTGGTGAAAAAACACGATGGCGTCTCCTGATCTCGTGATGTACGAGGAGGAGTACCAGCAGATCAAGGACACGCTCCAGCGACTGCAGGTCGACTCCAATTCAAAAATCGTCTTTCTGGTCGACAAGAACGGCCAGCAGATTGCCGTTCACGGCGACATGCGCGGCGTCGATGCGACGTCGCTCGCCTCGCTGACGGCCGGCAACGTCGCCGCCACCGACGGCCTGGCCAAACTCATCGGCGAAAAAGAGTTCTCGATCCTCTTTCACGAAGGGGAGCGCGACAACATCCACATCTCCCTCGTCGCCCAGCGCGTGATTCTCGTGGTCATCTTCGACGACCGCTCCTCGCTCGGCCTCGTGCGGCTTCGCGTGAAGAAGGCGTCGGCGGAGCTGGAGAAAACGTTCGAAGTCCTGCTGCGCAAATCCGAGGCTGAGCGCGGCAATCTGGCAAGCCGGTTCGATTCGCCGTTTGCGGAGATCACCGACGAGGACATCGACAGCCTCTTCAGCGAATAGCGCATGACGTTCATCAACTACGCAGCGCGCGAGATCAACTGCAAGATCGTCTACTACGGCCCCGGCCTGTGCGGAAAGACGACCAACCTGCAGTGGATCTACGACAAGACCAATCCGCAGGCGAAGGGCAAACTGATTTCGCTGGCGACGGAAACCGACCGCACGCTTTTCTTCGACTTCCTCCCGCTCGACCTCGGCACCGTGCGCGGATTCAAAACGCGCTTCCACCTCTACAC
>JBAVBF010000180.1:0-3798 GCA_049586115.1 Thermoanaerobaculia bacterium
CACCAAGGGCAACAACCGCACCGCCGCGCTGACCAAGCCGTTCCACATGGAAGAGCTGCAGGAGCTGATCGAAGTGCTGCTCGCCGAAAACTGGCACGATCAGGTGAGCGTGGACAAGAAAACGCACTAGTCCAGAAATCGACTACCCGTCATTACCGATCGCTTCCACCGGGCAGTTATCCAGCGCGTCTTTCGACAGCGTCTCTTCTTCCGGAGTTTCCGGCTGCTTGTAGACGTAGGAAAAGCCTTCCTCGTCGTTGCGCTGGAAGTTGGCCGGCGCGGTCTCGCGGCAGAGATCGCAATCGATACACTGTGTATCGACGTAGTACCGCCCGGGTACCTGCCCCGGCACCCTGTCGTTGGGATCAGCCATTCGTAAGTTGTCTCCGTGAAACGCCGCGAGCGGCACGTCCGTCGCAGATTTGGAGGCGCGCATTGTAGCGTGCCGATGATGTTTTCAACCTTGGAGGTTCATCCGATGAAACGAATCTTGATTGCCGCGATCGCTACTGCAGTTTCCATGACCACTTTTGCGCAGACCAACCCGCCGCGCGAGCCGGCTCCGGTCGATACGGTCAGCGTGACCGGCTCTGCCCGCGTCACGACGACGCCTGACCGCTTCTCCTTCAACGTCTCCGTGCAAACGATCTCACCGACGGTGGAAGAGGCCGTGAACGAGAACAACACGAAAGTCGCCGCCGTCATCGCCGCCTTGAAAAACGCAGGCGCGAAGCCGGAAGAGATCCAGACCTCCAACTTCTCGACCTTTCCCCAGCAGGATTACAGCCAGCAGCAGCAAGGCAAACTCCCGCGCCTCCTCGGCTATCAGGTTTCGAACAGCATCACCGTGACGAAGAAAGAGATCGCCAGCGCCGGCAAACTGCTGCAGGCCGCAATCGGCGCGGGCGTGAACCAATCATCAGGCCTCTCGTTCTCCGTTTCCGACCCCGCCCGCGGACGGGACGAAGGACTTCGCGCTGCCTTCGCCGATGCGCGCGCCAAAGCGTCGCTCCTCGCGCAAGCAGCGGGACGGACGCTCGGTCCCGCCATGGCCATCACCGAAGGAGGCGCATCGACTCCGCAGCCGCGTCCCTTCGCCGTCGGAAGGGTGATGGCCGCGCAGGTCACGTCCGAGGTGCCGGTCGAGAGCGGATCGGAGGAGTTGGCGTTTACGGTGTCGGTGGTGTTTGCAATGAGGTGAGCTTTTCTCCGCCCCTCCGCCCCTCCGCGTGGAACGTCTCCCTTTCGCTAATCGCCAGAAATGATGTTCCCAAGAACATCCCCGGCAAGACCGCCAAGTCCCTTCGACTCATCCCGCCGTCCGCCCGCTGCCGCCATCAACCGGTTTGCGAGTCGACTGAACGGCAACGTCTGCAGCACCACATGCCCGGGTCCCGTCAGCGTCGCGTAGAACAGTCCTTCGCCGCCGAAGAGCGCGTTGCGAAATCCGCCGACGAACTGGATGTCGTAGTCGACCGTCTCCGCCATCGACACGATGCAGCCCGTGTCGACGCGCAGTTGCTCACCCTGCGCGAGATTGAACTCGATCATGTTGCCGCCGGCGTGCAGGAACACCAGGCCCGTCCCGCTGATCTTCTGAAGCAGGAATCCTTCGCCGCCGAACAGTCCTGCGCCGAAGCGCTTCGTGAACGCGACCGTCAGATCGATGTTGCCGATCGCGCAGAGATAGGCGTTGCGCTCCGCCAGAATCGCGTTGCCGTTCAGCTGAATCGGGATGATCTTTCCCGCGATCGGATTTGCCAGCGCCATGTGAGCGGAGCCCGTGTCGCAGCGGAAGACGCTCATGAACAACGACTCGCCGGCCAGGAACTTGCGCATCAGTCCCTTCATCAACCCGCCCTGCATCCGGGCCTGCAGATCGATCCCCGCGCCCATGTACAGCATCGCGCCCGCCTCGGCGTACAACTCTTCGTTCCGATGCAGTTCAATCTGCAGCGCCTGCATTACGTCGCCGACGATCTTGTATTCCATGCGTCCTCCGTGGCGCGCGATTGTAGCGTCGCCTCTGACAGAATGCGCAGCGTGCCGCGCACCGAATCGCAGCCGCTGCTGGATGTCCTCGCGGCGCTCTATCCCGACTCCTCGCGCACCACGCTGCGGCAGTTGCTGCAGAACGGCCGCGTGCGCGTAAACGGCGGCACGGAGAAGGACGCGAAACTCATCATCGATCCCGACGAGATCGTCGAGGTCATGGCCCGCTCCGACCAGCGTGTCCTCCCGCCCGGTATCGCCATCCTTCACGAGGACCGCGACGTCATCGTCATCCTCAAATCACACGGACTGCTGACCGTGGCCACGGAACGCGAGCGCGAAGCCACGGCGCAGGCCTATCTCAATGAATATCTCGGCAGCGCCGGCGAGGAGCGCATCCAGGTCGTCCACCGCCTCGACCGCGACACGTCGGGAGTGCTCGTCTTCGCCAAGAACTTCTTCGCCCGCGAGCGGCTGAAGGAACAGTTCATGATCCACAGCGTCGAACGGATCTACGTGGCCATCATCGAAGGCACGATCGATCCCGCGGAAGGGACGATCCAGTCGAATCTTCTTGAGCAGCGCGACTTGAAAATGGTCAGCGTCGACGCGCACGCCGACGCCAAACACGCCATCACGCACTACCGCACGATCGCGACGAAGGGCGCATTTTCAATGCTCGAAGTGACGCTCGAAACGGGCCGAAAAAACCAGATCCGCGCGCATCTCTTGGAAGCCGGTCACCCCGTCGCCGGCGACAAGATGTACGGCGCAAAAACCAACCCTCTCGGCCGACTCGGCCTCCACGCGAAGCTCCTCGGCTTCGATCATCCGACGAGCGGCAAGCATCTCGTTTTCACGGCCGCGCTGCCGAAGCAGTTTCGGAGTTTGTTCTCATAAAAAAACGCGGGAGGCGTTTCGTACGGTAGCCGGTGGTCGCGTGCGAAGCGCGAGACCACCGGAAAAAAAGTGCGATTGAGGTTCGACCCCGGATGGGGTCGCGGATCAAATACCAAGCGGCGTGAATTCCCTCCGCGACCGCTGCCGCGGTCGGATACCATCGCGCCGTCGCGAAACCGGTGGTCGCTCGCTTCGCTCGGACCACCGGCTACCGTTCGCGCCGCCTCCAGCGGCTTTCGCGCCGCTGACGCGGCAAAGACGATGGGAACGATGATGACCCGCACACGACTCACTCGCAGATATCAGGTGACGATTCCGCGCGAGATTCGCGAGGGACTTCATCCCGGCCAATCCGTGAACGTCACGCGAAAGGGCGGCATCATCATTCTCACGCCTGAGCGGCCGATATCCGCGTATCGCGGAATACTCAAAGGCGTTCCGACCAAGGGCTTCCGCGAAAAGAACGACCGGCAGTTCTAAACGAAACTCACCGCCAGCTTCGATCCCTCTTCGCGGTGGATCGTGTCGACGAACCGGATGCTGTTCGTCTTCAGCGACATGAAGAGCGACGACGTGCGGATGCCGCCGCCGAAGAAGCGGACGCCGCGCAGGAGGTCGCCGTCGGTGACGCCGGTCGCGCAGAAGATGATGTCATTGCCGGCTGCCAGTTCCGAAGTGTCGTAGACCTTGTCGCCGTCGACGTAGCCCATCGACTTCAGGCGGTCCTCCTGCCATTTCTCCAGCGGCTTCAGGCGGCCTTGCATCCGTCCGTTCAAACAGCGCATCGCGGCGGCGGTCAGCACGCCCTCGGGCGCGCCGCCGATTCCCATCGCGGCGTGGATGCCGGTGCCGCGCACGGCAGCGGCGATGCCGGCGGAGAGATCGCCGTCGGTGATCAGCTTGATG
>JBAVBF010000181.1:0-10964 GCA_049586115.1 Thermoanaerobaculia bacterium
CCTTCGACCGTCCTCCGGCGGCTCAGGATGACAGGTTGGCGAAGAAACCGTTCGCCTTGCCGAATGCGGACGACCCATCGCCTTCGATGATCGCTCGCACGATCTCCGCGACCGCCTCGGCATGCGGACGCAGGTTTTCCCGATTGGCGTCGAGGATCGGAGTCCAGACGGATGCTTCGCTGCAGGCCAGGCGGAGGAAGGTTCGCAGTCCCGGTCCGGCGAAGCGGAGGTCGATCTCCTGGTCGTGAAGATAAGCGGCGAGGGCAGTCGAGAGAATCTGCGGCAGGTGGCTGGTCAATGCCACGGCGCGATCGTGTTCGGCCGCGTCGACGATCTCCGCGTTTGAGCCGCATACGGCGATGATTTCGCGGACAGTCGCGTCGTCGCGGTCGATGAACCACGTTGCCCCTTCGAAGAGATCCGCACGCGCCGACGCGATGCCACGCGCCACCGAACCAGCCAGCGGATGACCGGCGACGAATCGATCGTCGGCGGCAGCGCGAAGAGGCGCCATCACGCTGCACACCGAGGTGATGAGCGGAGCGCGGGAGGTGGCGAGGAGATTCACGGCGGCGTCGACCGGTGTGGCGAGAATCACCACATCCGCCTCGGCATCGATCGACGGCGCACGCTCGTCGGCGGCGTCGCCGGGATCGAGATTCGGATCGGAGTCGAAGAACGCCACGTGCCATCCGCGGCGGCGCAACGCGAGGCCGATCGATCCTCCGATGAGGCCGAGTCCGGCGATCAGCGCGCGCCGCGCGGACATCACTGCGTCATCATGATCAGCGTGCGGTCGACCGTCTGCGACGTCGAGGCGTCAAAGTACGGCCGCTGGATCGTGATGCGCGGCCGGTTCGGCTTCGGATCGATTTCCGCCGCACGATACGCTCCAACCGCTTTCGACGGATCGAGCTTGACGTTCAGTTTCTGCGCGACCGGAACGATGCCCGCGACGTCCTTGGCCAGATCGCCGGTGCGGTAGTACGCGGGCGGTTTCGCCGAACTGAGATTGTTCGTCGCGTCGGGCGCGACTTTGTTGTAGCCGTACGACTGCGCGTAGAACTCCGCGACCTTTTCGAGCGGCGCGTCGGTGTCGTAGATCGCGATCGGCGGCACGTCGTCGTTCGGACGGAAGACCTTGCGGGCCTGCTTCCAGAGATCGGTGAGTTGCGCGAGATACCGCGAGCCGGGATAGATCGTGAACGCGAACGACTCCGGCTCCGTCGATTCTTTTTTCTCTTTGCCGCAGCCGGCGGCCACGAGCGCGACGAGCATCGCGGCGGCGAGCAAACGTGTACTTCTCTTCATGCTGAATTGCCTCCAGGTCATTGATTCGACTCTAGCATACGGATCGCGAGCGAAAAGCGTTCCCTACTTCGCCGCGGCCGTCGCGCGATCGCGCGCGGCGCGGAACTCGTCGCCCGGCTTCCAGTTCGGCATCGCCGCGCCGTTGGCAGCTTCCCATCCCATCCAGATTCCCAACTGTCCCATCTGCACGGCCTCCGACCAATCCCAGTTCGGATCGAATTGATCGCTCGGCTGGTGGTAGTGATTCGCGCGGAAATCCGACGACCACTGCGCGCCGAAATCGGCAGGCTTGCCAATCACCGTGTGCCCCGGATCGATCGAGAACGCCGGGATGCCGACCTTGCCGAAGCTGAAGTGATCGGAGCGGTAGTAGTGGCCCTGCTCCGGCTCCGGATCGGGGATGATCGACAGACCGAGCGCGCTGGTGATGCGTTGCGCGGCGGGATAGAACGTCGTCCGCTCGATGCCGTTCATGTTGACGTCGCGGACGCGGCCGAGCTCCGGGATCATGTCGTAGTTGATGCCGAGGGCGATGCGGCCGGATGGAAGCGGTGGATTCTGCGCAAGGTACGCCGACCCGATCAGCCCCTGTTCCTCGGCGGCGACGGCGGCGAAGTAGACGCTGCGCTTCGGAGCCGGCATCTGCGTCCAGACGCGCGCCATCTCCAGCAGGATCGCGCAGCCGGAGGCGTTGTCGAGCGCGCCGTTGTAGATCGTGTCGCCGGTCTTGTCGGCAGGCCCGACGCCGAGGTGATCGTGATGCGCGGAGTAAAGGATCGCTTCATCGCGCAGTTTCGGATCGCTGCCGGAAAGCCTGGCCACGACGTTGGTGGTGTTGAACGAACGCAGCTTGCTGACGATGTTGCCGGTAAGCTTGATGCCGAGCGGCACCGGCTGGAAACTGCGCGACGATGCCTGCTGCGTCAGCGCATTCAGATCCTGCCCTGCTGCCGTGAAGACCGCTCGCGCTTCCTCCTCGGTCATCCAGCCGGCGAACTTCAGCGCTGGCGCACCAGGCTTGTTCTTCATGAACGAGTTCTCGCTGCCCCACGAATTCGAGACGACGTTCCAGCCGTAACCCGCGGACGGCGTGGTGTGGATGAGGATCACGCCCGCCGCGTTCTTCGAGGTCCCAATCTCGTACTTGTAGGTCCAGCGGCCGTAGTATGTCCGCGCATTGCCTTTGAAGAGATCGGGCTCCTGCGCGTTGGCGGGCGGATCGTCGACGAGCATCACCAGCGTCTTGCCGCGCGTGTCGAGCGATTTGTAATCGTCCCACTTGTATTCGGGGGCGACGACGCCGTGGCCGACGAAGACGAGCTCGGAGTCGATGGTGTCGTTCTCGGTCTGCGTCTGATTTTGTCCGACGATCTGATCGCCGAACTTGAGCGCGGCGCCGATGGCCGTCCCATTTTTCGTGAACGCGAGCGAGGACTTCTCGCGATCCGTGGCGATGCCGAGGAGCGGAACGTTCTGGTAGTACGTGCCGCCGTCGCCGGCCGGCTGGAGACCGTACGCCTCGAACTGCGCGGCGATGTATTGCTGCGCGATCTCGTCGCCGCGCGTACCGGGTCCGCGGCCTTCGAGGAGATCGCTGGCCAGGAACTGATCGTGGGCAGCCATGGCCTTGCCGCTGAGCAGGCCCATCCCGCGCTTCACGGCAGCGGGCGCGGCGTCTTTGGTCGTCTTCGTCGCCGCAAAAACGGGCAACGCGAACAGTGTGGCGAGGGCGATGATCGAGCGCAGTCGGTGCATGTCGATGCTCCTTTATTTGTGGTTACCCGGCTTGCTGAGTCAGCTAGGCAGGGCGCGAAAGCGCCAACGATATCGCAGGCTATTAAAAACTTAGGAGTCGTGAGCGTAGCGATTCCCTACCCGCTGTCACCAAACGTTCACCAAACTGGCTCCTATGAGCGCCTGATTAAAGAAAAATGCCGAATGTTACGAAAAAGAGGGTAGGGATAGCGGGAGATAAATCACTCCTAGACAGAGTGCGATATATGTTCTCCGAAACCTCAGATGTGATCGGCGACCTCAAAATGCCGCTGCAGGAGCGAGTGGTCGACAAACTGGCGGACATGCTTTTCGCCAGCGACATGATCCTGGACATGCTCCGCGACGAGCGTTCATACAAGTCTGCCGGCCACCTCACGAGCGTCGAACCGTCGGTGCGCCTCGTCTACGATCAGATCAACGAGCTGATGAAGCAGTTGACCGATTGAGCCGCAGCCGCCTGCGCGCTGGATGCGCCCGCCCGGAGTACCGCCTCGGAAGGCACCCATCCGTGTCCCTAGACAACTCATCCGCCGGCAACAGGCGGGATGAACGCAAGCTCGTCGCCGTCATGCAGACGTTCCCCGGCACTGACGTAGCTCTCGTTGACCGCGATCATCGGGGGCTGGACGTAATCGCGAAGCTCGGGATGCCGGTCGCGCAGACGCAGCCAGACGTCGCCCGCGCTCGTGCCCTCGGGGACATCGATCTCCTTCTCGTTGCGGCCGGCGATGTCGCGCAAGACGGCGAAGAAGAGCAGGCGGATTTTCATCGCCGTGCATTCTATCTGCGTAGAATTGCGCCGCCTTGGAACCACGATTCACCTCTTCGATGACCGTCGACGCCGCGCTGGCGCAGCATCCCGCCGCGCGCTGGGTCTTCGCGGCGTATCACATCGGCAGCTGCGACGGCTGTTCGTCGGCCTCGGAGGAAACACTGGCCGAAGTCGCGGAAGGGTATCGGCTGGACCTGGAGAAGTTGCTGGCGGACCTGAACGGGCTCACGTGAGCTCCTGGGAAACGCGGGCATCCTGCCCGCCGGTTCGCTCCAAGCCGGGTGGGACGCCCGCGGTCTCAGGTTAAATTTGCAAGCCTCGGTCGGCCAGTCGCAAATTTTTCCACAACGCGTAGTCGTATGTTCGAAGCGATTTCCCGAGAGAGCGCGAGAGGAAACACCTCTTCGAGTGCCCAAAAATCGAGACTTATTCGACTTGGCAGGCCCCGTGCAGAAAGGCGAGGCACGATGAAACAGGTTTCGACAGCTTCGGAACCGAAACGCGGGTCCCATCTCACTCGCCCGCGTCTAGTGGCTACTGCGAGCCCCCTCCTAAACTATTGGACCGATTTTGGACGATTATTCACTTTGCTTCCTTGAATCCCACCAACTGGCCGCAGCAGTCCAAACCCAAGCGATGTACCACAACGGAGCCGAAAGGCTCCGTTAGTGCTTTTGGGCGATATCCTTCGATCCCGTGAAGCGGAAGATCAAGTCGTATCCACCACTCTCCTCCTTCGCCACAACCGGCGGTTGAGCGTGCAAGCTGGGTCAGGATGACCTTCACTCCGTCCTGGCAAAACTCCCTTCCCAGGAAGGGCTGGGGGATCTTGTCGTCGGTTACGGCACGAATGACGACGCCGCCGTCGTGCGCATTTCGGGCGACATCGCCATCGCACAGACGGTCGACTTCTTCACGCCGATCGTCGACGATCCCTATCTCTTCGGCGCCATCGCCGCCGCGAACTCCGTCTCCGACATCTACGCGATGGGCGCCACGCCAATCCTCGGGCTGGCCATCGCGGCCTTCCCCACTGACGTGCTGCCGCTCGATGTTCTGCAGGAAATCCTGCGCGGCGGTTCGGAGAAAGCAGCCGAGGCGGGGTTCCCGATCGCCGGCGGCCACACGATCATCGATGACGTGCCGAAGTACGGGCTTGCGGTCACCGGCGTCGTCAGCGTGGCGAAGCTGGTCCGCAACTCGACGGCGAAACCGGGCGACACGCTCATCCTGACGAAGCCGATCGGCAACGGGATCCTGATCAGCGCCTATCGCGGACTTACGCGCCGCCGTTTTCCGCGCCGCACGCCGCCTTCGCTCGATGAAGCAATCCGCTGGATGACGATGCTCAATCGCGATGCCGCGAATGCGATGACCGAGGTCGGCGTCAGCGCGGCCACCGACGTCACCGGCTACGGCCTCATCGGACATCTGCTCGAAATGTGCGCCGGCTCGGGAGTCGGCGCCGAGATTCGCGCGAGCGCGGTTCCCATCCTGCCCAGCGCTCGCGAGTATCTGGCCCGCGGATTCCGTCCCACCGGCACGATGCGCAACGTCGATACATTCGAAAAGCGCGTCGACGTTCGCGTCCCGCGATCCGAATTCACATTGATGTGTGATGCACAAACGAGCGGCGGACTGTTGATCTCCGTATCGTCCGGGAACCTCGCCGCGCTCGAAGCGAGGATGCAGCGGAGCGGCCTGTTCTATGCAACGATCGGAAACGTAACGGAGCGAAGCGGTACGCTGACGCTCATACCCTGAAAGTCGAGGAGAGAACGATGGACGATCAAAAAGCGCCCGCGGGCGAGCAGCCGTTTCAAACGGTGCAGGGCGAGGACGGGACGACGTGGGTCGAAATCGCCAGCACCGGCACGGACGACGAGGCACGCATCATCAAAGGCTTCCTCGACGCCGAGGGCATTCCGGCGCAGATCGAAAACGTGAGGTTCAGCATGGAGCCGGTCAACTTCGGGACCATGGGCGACATCCGCGTCTACGTTTCGGCCGAGGATGAAGCGCGCGCGCAGCAGTTGATGAAGCAACGCGATACCGATTTCAACCGGCTCGAAGACGATGCCGACACGGTCATCACCGACGAAGGGACGGCCGAGATCACCGAGGACGAAGAGATCGAACCGGCGGAGACGGAATGACCGAGGAGCAGCACCGGCCGGACGAGACACCGACGATGCCGCGCTGGGTTCCCGGCGTGATCGGCGTCGTGCTGGTGGCGAGGGCCGCGCTGGCTGTTTACACCGGCCTGCGGTATCGGACGCCAACGCTCGCAAACGGCGTCGTGAAATCGCGTCGTCCGGCGCGAGCGATGACCGGCGGCGCAGGACCTCCGGGCGAGCCGGAGCCGGGCGCGTCGCTCGTCTTTCCCGGCGACTCCGCGGACAACTCGCCGGCCGCGCACGATGCCGTGACCGGCCGCGCGCGAGCCGAGATCACCGGCACCGGTCACGGCATCACATCCGTCGTCCGCATCTGGGCCCGCCGCGGAATGATGACGAACGTGGTTCCGGACGACGCGATGGTTTCCGTCAACGACCTCGTGATCGGTCAGGCGAAACAGTTCGACAAGCCCGACGAAATCTACGACTTCCCCGCGCCCGGCAGCTACACCATCCACATCTCCGCGCCCGGCTACAAAGACCAGCAGTTCATCGTCACGGTCGCCGACGACGCGAAAGAGGAAATCGCGAAGCTGGATGTGAAGCTGGCGAAATGAAGGGTGAAGAGTGAAGGGTGAAGAGTGAAAAAGGCGGGGGTTGCTCCTTTTCACTCTTCACTCTTCACCCTTCACTCTTTTTTAATGCGCCGCCTGATGCTCCGCCTGCAGCTTCTTGTGCTCGGTGATGATCTTTTCCTGCAGGTTGCGCGGAACTTCCTCGTAGTGCGATGACTCCATGTGGAAGCTGCCGCGGCCTTGCGTGATCGAGCGCAGCGTCGAACCGTAGGTCAGCATCTCGGAGAGCGGCACGCGCGCTTTCACCGTCTGCGCATCGCCATCGGCGTCGACGCCTTCCACGCGTCCGCGGCGTGAATTCAGGTCCCCCATGATGTCGCCGATGTACTCGGCCGGTGCGGTGATGTCGACGTGCATGATCGGTTCGAGCAGCGTCGCGCGCGCCGCCTCCATCGCCTGCTGATACGCCAGCGAGCCGGCGATCTTGAAGGCCATTTCGGACGAGTCGACGTCGTGATACTGGCCGTCTTTCAGGCGGACGCGGAAGTCGACCATCGGGAAGCCGGCCAGAAAGCCTTTCTTGCGCGCGTCCTGGATCCCTTTTTCGACCGCCGGGATGTATTGGCGCGGGATCGAGCCGCCGAAAATCTCGTCGACGAACTCGAAGTCGGCGCCGCGCGGCAGCGGCTCGACGCTGATCTTGCAATCTGCGAACTGCCCGTGGCCGCCGGACTGCTTCTTGTGGCGTCCGTGCGCGTCGGCGGGCTTGGTGATCGTTTCGCGGTACGGCACTTTCGGCGGGTGGAGGATCACGTCGACGCCGTACTTTTTCTTCAGCTTCGACACGACGATCTCGACGTGGAGCTGGCCCTGACCGGAGATGAGGAACTCTTTGGTCTGCTCGTCGCGGCCAAATTTGATTGACGGATCTTCTTCGATGATGCGGCCGATAGCGACGCCGAGTTTGTCTTCATCGCCGCGCGCCTTCGCTTCGACTGCAAACGAAATCGCCGCTTCGGGATAGTGGATGTGTTCGAGCACGATCGGATGCTGATTGGTCGCGATCGTGTCGCCGGTATGCACGTCCTTCAGCTTCGCGACCGCACCGATGTCGCCGGCGCGCAGCTCCGGAACCGGAACCTGCTGCTTGCCCTGGATGAGCTGCAGCTTGCCGACGCGCTCTTCGTGATCCTTGGTGGTGTTCCAGTACGGATGATCCGAAGTCAGCGTGCCGGAGTAGACGCGGAAGAGCGAAACGCGGCCCGAGAACGGATCGGAGAACGTCTTGAACACGAGCGCGGACGGAAAGGCCTCCGCGCGGCGATCGAACGTGGTCGCCTCCCCCTTCTTGTTCTTGCCGTCGACCGTCTTCAGCTCGTCGGCCGGCGGCAGCAGCGCCACGATGCAGTCGAGAATGGCGTGACCGCCGATGTTGTGCGCGGCCGAATCGAGGACGACCGGGAAGATCTCGTGATGTCCGACTTCGCGTTTGAGTCCGTCGAGCAGTTCTTCCTGCGACAGACCGCCCTGATCGAAGAAGCGCTCCATCAGCGTGTCGTCGCCCTCAGCCACCTTCTCGATCAGTTGCGCGCGGTAGTCGTCGGCCTCGGCTTTCAATTCCGCGGGGATGTCGATCTTCTCGTACTTGCCTGAACCATCCGTTGCGTACTTCCACGCTTTCATCGACACGAGGTCGATGACGCCGGCGAAGTCTTTCTCCTCGCCGATCGGAAGCTGGATGGGAACGACGTTCTTGCCGAATTTTTTCTGCAGCGCGTCGAGCGTGCGCGCGAACGAGGCGCGCTCGCGATCCATCTTGTTGATGACGATGAGCCGCGGCAGCTCGAACTCCTCGGCGAACTTCCAGACGCGCTCGGTCGAAACTTCCACGCCCGTCACGCCGCTGACGACGATGGCCGCGGAGTCGGCGACGCGCATCGCCGTGCGCGCTTCCATGACGAAGATGCCGAAGCCCGGCGTGTCGATGAAATTGATTTTCGTGTTCTGCCACTCCGCGAACGCGACGGCCGTGGAGATGGAGTGCTTGCGATCGACTTCGTCCTGATCGAAGTCGGTGACGGTGGTCCCGTCGTCGATCCGTCCCAACCGCGTGATGGCGCCGGCGTTGCACAGCAGCTGCGTTACCAGCGTCGTTTTGCCGGTGTCGTTGTGGCCGACAACGGCCACATTCCGGATCTCAGAACCCGAATAGACCTTCATGTTGGCTGTCCTCGCTTGGGGATTTCACAAAAAGGAGGTGAATCATATTAGAAAGAGTGAAGGGTGAAGAGTGAAGAGTCAAAAAGGTGGATTTTTTCACTCTTCACTCTTCACCCTTCACTCTTCGGTTCACCCTTCCGTTCCGGCTTATGATTGGCGGCTCATGAAGCTCGGCCGGTATGAGATCGTTCGTGAGCTCGGCAAAGGAGCGATGGGCATCGTCTATCTGGCGAAGGACCCGCTCATCGGACGTCTTGTCGCGCTGAAGACGATCCGCCCCTCGGCACACGCCGACGACGAAGACACGCGCGAGTTCCAGCTGCGATTCCAGCGCGAGGCTCAGGCCGCCGGCATCCTCAATCATCCGTCGATCGTCACCGTCCACGACATCGGCCAGGACGAACCGTCGGGCATGTCGTTCATCGCCATGGAGTATGTCGAGGGACAGAACCTGAAAGAGGTTCTCGCACAGGGTCGTCCGCTGTCGTTCGAGCAGGCAGGCGACATCTGCGCGCAGGTCGCCGAGGGCCTCGATTTCGCGCACGCAAAAGGGATCGTGCATCGCGATGTGAAGCCGGCGAACATCATCCTGCTCGAAGGCAACCGCGCCAAGATCACCGACTTCGGCATCGCCAAGATCACGTCGGGCGTGGCGAATCTCACGACGACCGGCCAGTTCCTCGGCACGCCGAATTACATGGCGCCGGAGCAGATCAAAGGAACGCCCGTCGATGGCCGCAGCGACATTTTCTCGCTCGGCATCTGTCTTTACGAATGCCTCACCCATCGCAAACCGTTCGGCGGCGATTCGCTGACGTCGATCTCGTACAAGATCGTGCACGAGCCGTTTCCGCCTCTGCACGAGATCAATCCGATCATCCCCGAGGGATTTTCGGACGTCGTCACGCATTGCCTGGAGAAGGATCCGTCCAAGCGTTTCCAGCGGGGAAAGGATCTCGCCAACGCGCTGCGCGCCGTGCTGCGTGGCGAGAAGCCGGTGCGTTCGAACGAGCCGATGTTCGCCGAGGCCACGGTCGTCACGCGCGGCGACCGCGAGCGCGTACCGACGATGGAGATCCCCTTCCCCGATGCCGAGCACGGAACGACGATGCAGCCGCCGCAGCCGCTCGATACGAATCCGAGTCCCGGCAACGTGCGGCAGGCGGTGCCATCGTCCGCGGTGAAACCGGTGAAGCCGGCAAAAGCGGCGAAGACACCGTCGAAACCGATCTGGAAGCCGCTGCTGATGGCGCGCATCCATCCGATCGTCTTCATCGCCGTCCCCTGCATCCTCCTCGCGACGCTCGGCATCGCGATGCTGGTGATGAACGCGAAAAAAGTGAAGGTGCCCGCGGTCGATGCGCGTGCCGAGGCGAGAGTGGCGAAGGAGCGGCAACTGCGAGAGGAAGCCAACCGCCTGCTGCACGAAGGCCGCGTGCCCGACTCGTACGACCGCTACAGCCAGCTTCTGAAACTCGCGCCGCGGTCACCCGCGATCAACGAAATCGTGCAGAAGTTGTCGCAGATCCGGACGCGCGATGAAGCCGGCAAACAGCAGCTCGCGGTCGCACAGCAGAACTTCGATCAGGGGCTGGCGCTTTACAACACGAAAAAGTTCGCGGAGTCGATTCCGTTTTTCGAAACGGCCTTCCACATCAATCCCAACTCCGACGCGGCCGCGCAGTATCTGAAACTCGCGCAGCAGGAAGACGAGCGCGTGAAGTCGGAGCGGGCGACCGCACGCGCCGCTCGGACGTCAACACCGCCGCGTCAGACGCAGACGGCAGCAGCGATCGCTACGACGTCGCGTTCGACAACCACCACACCGCATCCTGGTCCGCCACCGATCACGGCAACCGGAACGGCGTCGATCGCGACCGTCGTCAACAGCACCGTGAACGACGGCTACATCGTCGTCCGCGCCGGCTCCGACGAGGTGGCGCACGAGAACCTTTGGTCGGAGCGGCGCTTCATCCACACACACGTCCCGCGGCAAGTCAACGTGACGAAGGAGTTTCCCGCGAAGAATGCCGACCTCGACGTCTGGGTGGTGATCCCGTCGCTCGCCATCAGCGACCACAAGACGATGCGCGCGCAGAACTTCGAACCCGGCGTGAATCGCAAGCTCGTCGTCAACATCGATCCGAAGAGCAAGCGGGTCGACTACCAGTTCAATTGAGGAGCATGTCATCC
>JBAVBF010000182.1:0-10654 GCA_049586115.1 Thermoanaerobaculia bacterium
GGACGGATTCGCCGGCGCGCGGCGGCCGGAGAAACGCGTGACGGCCATGTCGAAGCTGCCCCAGAAAAAGTGAACCGGACTGCACTTGCCGATGAACCGCGCGCGGAAGCGGTTCAGGACGCGGTCAGTGAAGATGAGGATGCGCCAGAAGCGGTCGACGGCGTCACGGTCATACGACGCATGCTCCTCATCCTTTTCGAATGGAATCGGATTGTCGACCTCGGCCGGCGTCGTCCAGATCTTCACGTCGATGCCGCATTGGCGAAGCGCGGTCATGGTCTCGGCGTAGAAATCGGCAACGGAGCGCGGTACGAGCGGTACGCGCGCGCCGCGGCCATCGCTCGATCGGATCACGAGCTGGTGCTCGATGAAATCGAACTCGCAATCGAAGACGCGGTCGCGATAGGGGATGGATGATGTGGTCAGGCCGCGCGGAGTTACGTACAGCGCGGTTTCCCACCAGTGATTCACGCGCGGCGCGAGGGCGAGCCGGACCTTGCCGACGATCTGCATCCACATGTGCAGCGTGTCGCACGTCGGCTTCCATTCGGGCAGCGGGAGCGGTTCGAGTAAGTCGGCCATCCGGCGATTATGAACCTGGCAAGCCGGTTGCGATAATGGAGCCGCAGCAGTCAACGGTCCTAAGGAGACAACATGAACAGCAAGAAGAACTTAGCAGCACAAGTGGCAGGTGCGATCGCGATCGCGGCACTCGTGGGAACGTCCGCTTTCGCGGAAAGCCGTCACTCAGATGCGACGGAGCGCGATCATGGGCGGCAGTCGAGCAGTGACCGCGGCAGCCGCGACAGCAACCGCTCGGCGGAGCGTCACGACCGGTCCAGCAATCAGAGTCAGACGTTCCAGCGCAACGATACGCGCAGCAACGGTTCGTGGAACCGCAATGAAACGCGGAACAACAGCACGTTCGAGCGCAGCCAGACGCGCAGCGCTGAGTCGTGGAACCGCAGCAACAACAACCGCTCGTTCGATCGATCGCAGACGGAGTCGTTCCGCAACAACAACCGCAGCTTCGACCGCTCCCGGACGTTTCACGACAGCCGGCCGTCGTTCGACAGCCGCGGACGCCGTAGCGACTTCGTGCAGGGCCGCGTCAGCCGCTTCGTCCACGAGCGCGGCGGTTATCGCATCTGGGTCGATGGCGGCCGGTTCCCGGTCTGGATCCCGGAAGCGCGCATCGGTCTCTTCCCGCACCTGCGCGTCGGTCTCTCGCTCCGCTTCGGCGGCTACTACGATCCGCTCGGATACCTCGAGGCGTATGACTACTACAACGACGGCTACTACGGCGGCGGATACGGCGGCAGCGCGTACAGCTCCGGTTTGCTGCGTGGCGTGGTCGAAACGGTCGACTACCGCCGTGGCACGCTCGTCCTCCGCGACGATGTCTCCGGCAGCTTCGTGACCACGCTCATTCGCGACCGCCGTCTGGAAACACTGCGCCCCGGCGACTACGTCGAGATCGCAGGCGACTGGACGCGCGCCGGCGTCTTCGAAGGCCTCCGCCTCGAGGACACGCGCGACGGACGCTACTGATTCGCATCACGCAATGATGTTCAAAGGCCGCCGCGGTTTGGCGGCCTTTCTTTTGCGCGAATATCATCCGCGCCCGATGCCGAACCTGACGTAGCTATGCGCCCGCGGATTTACGCCGCCGCCACGATGATTGCGCTCACGTATAACGCGCCTCGAATCGGTGAGCCGCATCACGCAACCGCGTCTGAATTGCGGTAAAGTCCGCTTCCTCACACAACCCCACAGGAGAAAATAAATGCGCAAAGCTCTGTTCGCGATTGCTTTCGTCACACTGTTCGTCTCTTCGGCCTTCGCCGCCAAGCCGGTGCTGGCCGTGGCTGAGTTCCGCAATGACACTTCGGCAGGCTGGTGGTCTTCGGACGTCGGCAACGATCTGGCCGGCATGCTCGCCAACGAGCTGGCCGGCACCGAGAAATTCAAGCTGGTCGAGCGCCACAAGATCGGCGCCGTTCTCGACGAGCAGGATCTGGCCAACTCCGGCCGCGTCAAGAAGTCGACCGGCGCGAAGCTCGGACAGATGACCGGCGCGCAGTACGTCGTCATCGCCACCGTCAGCGCCTTCGACTCGAAGACGCGCGAGACCGGCGGCGGCCTTAGCTTCCACGGCATCGGCGTCGGCGGAAAGCAGGAAGAGGCGTACATCGCCGTCGACCTGCGTGTCGTCGACACGACCACCGGCGAGGTCGAGTTCACCCGTACCGTCGAAGCACGCTCCAGCGGCGGCGGCATGGGCGTCAGCGTCTACCGCGGCGGCTTCGGCGGCAATCTCTCGAACTACGAGAAGACCCCGACCGGCAAAGCGATCCGCGCCGTGATCATGGAAATCTCCGACTACCTCGGATGCGCGATGGTCGACAAGGACGCCTGCCTCGACGAGTACAAGGCAAAGGATCAGTCGCGCCGCGCCAAGACCAAGAAGTCGATCAAGCTCGATTGATCGTACCCTTGCCCTGAACTGAAAAGCGCCGCTGCAAGCGGCGTTTTTTTTGTTGTCATCCTGAGCCGCCGCAGCTTCTTCGGCGAAGCCGAAAAGCGGAGGACGGTCGAAGGACCCCCAGCTGCTAACCCGGCTGGGCGGGAGCAACCATCAACGATCGCGCCGATTGAAAACGGGTTATCAGCTGGGGATCCTTCACCGTCCTGCGGCGCTCGGCCTTCGGCTCCGACGCCTCCGGCGGTTCAGAATGACAGTTACTCCAGCGTGATCCCGCCGTTCGCCGTCTCCAGTTTCAACTGGCACGCGCCATTTCCGATCGTCCCGGTCAGCGTATTGTCGGACTTTGACGTCATCAGGATCGGGATCGACGTCGTGATCGAGCCGAAGCTGGTGCGGGCGTCGACGTGATAGCCGCCGTTCGGCGGGATGTCGAGCTTGATCGAGGCGAAGCTCGTCTTCAGGTTGATGTCGGAGCAGGCGCCGCGCAGGTCGGACACCGAGATCGAGCCATTCGCGTTCTCCACCGTCACCCGGCCGGCGATCGTCTTCAGCAGCACCGGCGCGAAACTAGTGTGGACGCGCGCGCCGCCGGAGACGTCGGTGGCCGTTACGCCGCCGTTGGCGTTGTCGACGTCGAGCGTGCCTTTGATCAGTTCCACGCGGGCCAGACCGAAGCGCGTGTCGATGTTGAGATTACCGCGGATGTCGACGGCGGTCACGTTGCCATTCGCGTTGGTGATGCGCGTCGCTCCGTTGATGTCGCGGACCGAGATGGTGTCGAAGCTGCCGGTGATCGTGGCGCCGCTGCCGACGTGCGAGCCTTCCACGCGTCCGTTGTTCGCGGAGATGATCAGATCGCGTCCGATGTTCGCGAACTCCGTGGAGTCGAATGAATTCCTGATCGAGGCGCGGCCTTTGATGTCGCGCACGTCGACGCGTCCGTTCTGATTGTTCAGCTCCAGATCGCCGGAAATGTTCGAGACGGTGACGCTCGCGAACGAATCGACGATCGAAGCGTTGCCGGCCACATCGCGCAGTTCGACCGAGCCGTTGCCGTTGCGAATGGTCACGTTGTGCGTGTCCGTCGCCGTCACGGAGCCGAAGCGGTTCGTGACGCCGAGGGCGCCATCGACGTTGGCGGCGCGAACGTTGCCGTTGGCGTTCTGCACGGTCGTATCGCCAGCGCTGTTCTCGATGCTGACGGAACCGAACGAGTTCTCCACGCGCTGCGTGCCGCGGCTGTCGCGCAACGTCACGCTGCCCTGCGCGTTCACGATCTCACTCGCTGCGTGAATGCCGGTGACGTCAACGCTGCCGAACCGGTTGTGAACGAGCAACGGTGCGTTGGCGGGCATGGTCACGTCGAGGTCGACCGAGTACGAGATCGAGAAGCTGCCGTGGAAGTGCATCTCCGGATAGTCGGTCCGGATCGTGATGCCGCTGCCGGACGATTGCGACACGGTGACGTTGATGTCCTTGCCGATGTCGGAATCGGAGGCGCGGATCAGCGCGTGCACGCGAACCTCGTTGCCGCTGCCGGTGCGCACCGTGACCGGGCCCATGGAATGGTCGATGGAGATGCGTCCGCCCTGATACGTCTGCGTTCTGCTGAACGTGCGCTCGTAGCGGTCGGCGTAGAGGGCCGGCGCGGCCACGAAGGACGCGGCGGTCAGCAGCACGGCGATGAGTGTCTTATTGATTCGAAGCATGATTATTTTCCTCTCGCAGCACGTCCTGCAGCGTCCGCTGTTTTTCCGAATACATCGTCAGCATCTGCGTGCGCAGGTAGGCGTTCTGCCGGTTCTTGTCGATTGCGGTCTGGCACTCGGCGATGGCGTCGTCGAGCATCATCAGTTTTTCCTTGTAGCTGACCAGCAACGGCGTGGAAGGCTGGTCGAGCTTCGCGGAGGCGAGTGTTTCCAGGTGATTGATGGCGTCGATGTGCGCTTTCTCGGCACGCTCGACTTCATCAACGGCAGACACCTTCAGGATGTCGCGATCGAAGTCGGCCGCATGCATGCGGCGCTGGGCGATCCAGACCACTGCACCCATCGAAGCCAGAAGGAGAAATGCCGCGGCGATCTGCCACACACGCGTCCGCGTGCTGCGCCGTTCGTTGCGGATGGCGCGCTCGATGCGCGGCCACAGCAGGTCGTTGTCCCACATCGCGTGAAGGTCGCGGGCCGTCGAGGACATCTCGTTCCACTCCTCCAGCGTCTGCATGCACGCCTCGCACGACTGCGCATGCCGCGCGGCGGCTTCGAGCGAGAAGGGGTCGCCGTCGAGAAGGAGATCGTCAAGCTGTTCACAGGTGATGGTCATGATGTCGCTGCCTTTTTCCACTGCTCCTGGAGCTGTTTCTTCGTTGAGAAAAGAATCCACTTCGAGTTGCCCTCGGTGATGTCGAGGATGCCGGCGATCTCGGCGTGGCTCAGGCCTTCGATCTCGAACAGCGAGAAGACCGTGCGGCGTTGTTCCGGCAGGTCGTTTAACAACTTCCGCAACGCCATGCGCTTGACGTCGTCGACTGCATTGGCCGGACGGACATCGGCGACGAGCTCATCGATCGGCGTCTCCCGGATTCTGCGGCTGCGCTTCCGCAACAGGTCGTAGCAGGTGTTGACGAGGATGCGATAGAGCCACGTGGTGAACGCCGCCTCACCGTTGTAGCCAGCCGCCGCGCGATGCACCTTCAGAAACGTCTCCTGCACCGCATCCTCGGCATCGGACCGGTTGCCGAGCTGGTTGTACGCGATCGATTTCATCCGCTCGCCGTGCTTGCGATAGATCGCCGCGAACACGTCCGAGTCGCCGTCGGCGCACGCGCGCGCCAGGCGAAGGTCGTCTTCGCTCAAACGCGGCGTCGGTTGCGGTGCGATCGTCAGAGTCACGGAGTCGGTCAAGTCTATGGCTGAGGCAACGGCGTTCATGGGTCTGCGGGGATAGACGCCGCGAGGGCGGGGGAGGTTAGAGGACCGACTGCCGCGAGTCTCGATACGCGGCGCGGCGACTGGTCGCTTTTCGAGTTGAAGGGGTGCGGAGGTAGTTACCGTTTCTTTCCGTGCGCGCTTTCCCAATTCTCGATGCGCAAATCCGGGACTCGGGCAAATTCTGCGGTATTACGCGTGATCAGTGTCAGTTTCCGAGCTTTTGCTTGCCCGGCAATCAGAATGTCGTACGGGCCAATCGGAGTTCCTCGGGAGGCGAGCAGCGCGCGGAACTCTCCAGCGTTTCGAGCATCTTCCTCATCGAAGTCCACGATGGAGAACCTCAACGCGTCGACGGCGGCAACATTAAGCGCGACTCGTTGGCTTTTATGAGCGCCGTAGTACAGCTCATGCAGAACGATCGCCGAAACTCCGACGTCACCGGGCTTCTGACGGCGAGCACGCCGCGCTGTCTTGGATTTCGCGTCATTCAATAGCGCGATGACGGCGTTTGCATCCAGGAGGTACTTCATGACCCGAAGAGCTTGTCGAGTTCGGGCCGCTCTGTGGCGTCAGGTTGCTCCAGCACAGCATCGAGAAAATCCTGGTCGAGTGTGCCAGCGATCGCGTCCAGCCACTCCCACGTCTCCGGAATTGGTTCCAGGATGATTTGTCGTCCTCGTTTCTTGAGGCGCACCTCTCGCGCATCAACGCGAAACTCCTTCGGAAGCCTCACGGCCTGCGAGCGGCCTGACCAGAACACTTTTGCTGTTTCCATGATTCACCTCGTGAGATATACGAAAGAGATATACCACAGTGGATCGGTACCGCCCCTCACAACTCGTCGATCGACTTTGGCCAATCGCTGTGCAGCAGTCTCGATAACGCGCGGTCGGCGAGGAGTTTGCCGCCGGTCTGGCAGCGGGCGCAGTAGTTCGTTTCGTTTTCCGAGTAGACGATGTGCTGGATTGGAGTGCCGCAGTCGGGACATGGTTTTCCGTAGCGGCCGTGGACGGCGAAGTCGGGGCGGAACGCGGTGACTTTTTCCGGGAACTTTTCGATCGCCTCGTCGCGAAGTCGATCCGTCCATTCGGTCAGCGTGCGCTGCGTCGCGACGTAGAGCCGCGTGATCTCCTCCTCGGCAAGATTCGTCGTCAGTTGCACCGGCGAGAGGCGGGCGCGGTGAAGGATTTCGTCCGAGTAGGCATTGCCGATGCCGCTGAAGACGTGCGGATCGGTCAACGTCCGCTTCAGCGTGTGGCGTTCGCGGGTGAGCGCGGCGCGGAACACTTCGAATGAAATGTCCAGTGGTTCGATGCCGCCCGGATCGTGCGGGCGGACGGCATCCTCGCCTCGCACGAGATGAATCGCCGCTCTCTGTTTCGATCCTGCTTCCGTCAGCAGCAGCGTTCCGTTGGGAAAATCGAACGCGGCCAATCCCAGTTTGCCCGGCATTTTCGCGCCGGCCGGCAGCCATTTGAAACGGCCGGCGATCATCAGATGGATGACGATGAACAGATCGGATTCGAGTCCGATCACGATCCGTTTGCCGAGGCGGCGAACGTTGTTGACTCGTTTGCCGGCGAGTTCCGAGGGCGGCGGATCGACGGTGCGCAGCACGAACGGATTGCCGAGTCGGAGCTTGAGCAGTGGCTGGTCGACGATCCGTTTCGCGATCGCCTCGACGTATACGGTAACGTCCGGCAGCTCGGGCATCCGGGGATTATCGCGGCTCCCTTCGCTTTTATCGACCGTACATGCGCAACACCTTCAGGCTGCTTCTCGCCGGCATCGGCGTCTGCGCGTTCTTCACCGGACGATCGGTGGCCGTGCAGCCGTACGTCAACGTTTCCACCGAGCCGATTGCAGCCGGCGACATCGTCATTCCGGTCGCTGGTATCGCGAAGACAAAGTTGCGCGATGACTTCGCCAACATCCACAGCGGTCATCCGCACCACGCCATCGACATCCTCGCGCCGCGTGGGACGCCGGTGCTCGCGGCGGTCGACGGCACGATCCGCAAACTTTTCGAGAGCAACGCGGGCGGATTGACGATCTACGAATTCGACGTCGCGAACGAGAAGAGCTACTACTACGCGCATCTCGATTCGTACGCGGACGACGTCAGCGAAGGAATGCGCGTGCGGCAGGGCGACGTGATCGGTTACGTCGGAACCACCGGAAACGCGCCGGCGAACACGCCGCATCTGCACTTCGCCATCACCATCCTGCCGCCGGACAAGGCATGGTCGAAAGGCGACGCGATCGATCCGTATCCGATCCTCGTGGCGCGCGGCGTCACGCGCTGATTACGAGACGCGCTTCAACGCCTCCGCGACGTCCTTCTGACTCGGATTGAGCTTCAGCGACGTTTCGAAGCTGGCCTTGGCCTCAGCTTTCTTTCCCTGCTTCTCGAAGATCTGGCCGAGCCAGTAGTGCGCGCGGGCAAGCGGGGGCTCGCCGGACTTCGGCGTATACGCGAGGTACTTGCGCAGCGCCTCTTCACCCTTGGCGTAGTTCGAGTTGGTGAGAACGGCGCCCTGTCCGATCCGGAAGTAGGCGGGCATGTAGGTCGGCTCGACTTTGAGCGCGGTTTCAAACTCGTCGTTCGCGGCCTTGAAGTTTTTTTCAAGGATGTAGGCGACGGCGACGTCGATGTGCGCCCGTGCCGAATTCGGATATTCGCGAACCTCGGCCAGGTATTCGTTCCTTGCCTCGGCTGGCTTCTTCTGCTGCGTGTAGATGAACCCCGCGGAGTGGTGCGCCATCAGCGGATCGCGCTTCTTGATCTCGGCGACCTGCGCGAACGCTTTGTCGTAGCTGCCGCCGATGATGCCCGGAGCGATCGTGTAGAACTCGACGAGTCCATTGCGCGCCTCCACGTTGTTCGGATCGAGCGCGACGGCCTTTTCGAATTCATCCTTCGTCTTTCCGGCCAGCGACGCCTGGCCGAAGATGCTCGCCTTCTGCGCCTGCGATCCGTAGGCGGTGCCGAGCAGGTAATGCGCCTCGGAGCTCTTCGGATTCTGGGCGACCGCTTTTTCGAACAGCGTTGCCGCGGCGTCGGCATCGTTTCTGTTCATGGCAGCGCGGCCTTGTTCGATCAGCGAGGTTTGCGCGAGCAGAGGAAGGGCGACGAGCGCCGCGAGGACAGCCAAAATGGACCGCATGAACTCTAGTACGCGATTTGCGTAGGAGAGGTTTCGGCTCGGCTAGAATGCCGGCTCTTTTCGATGACTGAAGCGACGATTGAAGCCCGCGCAACTGTTCCGATCTACGACGCCGCCGCGCTGAATGCCGCGGCCGATGAGGCGTTGGCCGCGGCGCGCCGCCGGCTCGCGGTCATCGAGCATCTGCCGCTCGAAGCGGTGACGCCGGAGTCGGTGCTCGATGCGTGGGACGGCATCGCCATGATCATCGAGGACGCGTACGGCGCGATTTCGCTGCTCAACAGCGTCCATCCCGAGGCTGCCGTGCGCGATGCCGGCGACCGCGCGCTGATCGAAGAGTCGGTCTTCATGACCGAGCTCTTTCAGAACGAGCAGCTCTACGAACGGGTGCGCCGCGTCGTGCCGCGAACGAATGCGCAGAAGCAGCTGCGGAAGGACTTGCTCGAAGCATTTGAAGATAGCGGCGTGTCGCTGCCGGCGGAAAAACGGGATCGATTCAAAGCGATCTCGGAGCGGATCACGGAACTGGCGCAGGAGTTCAGCAAGAACATCCGCGAGAACAAGACCGTGGTCACGTTCACGGCGGAGGAGTGTGCAGGTCTGCCGCAGTCGTACCTCGACCGCGTGCCGCGCGATGAACAGGGCAACATCGTGGTCGGCTTCGACTATCCCGACTACGTGCCGTTCATGTCGAACGCGTCGAACGCCGAGGCGCGAAAGCGGTACTACGTCGCCAACATGAATCGCGGCACCGATCGCAATCTTAAGATCCTCGACGAGATCGTGGCGATGCGAAAAGAGATCGCTGATCTGTACCAGGTGCCGAGCTTTGCGCACTACGTCACCAAGCGGCGCATGGTTGAAAATCCCGAGACCGTGACGCAGTTTCTCGATGAAGTGAAGAACGGCGTGACGGAGGCCGAGCTGAGCGATCTCCGGCAGCTCGCAGCGTTCAAGGCGGAACTGACCGGGGCGCCCGTCGAACAGGCCATAATCGAGCGCTGGGACGTCGTCTACTACCGCGAGCGGTTGCGCGAACAACGGTACGCGGTCGATCAGGAAGCGCTGCGCGAGTACCTGCCCACGCTCCCGACGCTGCACTGGATGCTCGACATCACCGAGCGGCTTTACAGCATCTCATTCAGCGCTGCCACGGTGCCGGTGTGGCATGAAGACGTGATTTATTACGACGTAGACGACGCCTCTACGGGCGAGCGTCTCGGCGGTATCTACCTCGATCTCTATCCGCGCGCCGACAAGTATAAACATGCGGCGGCCTGGCCGGTGCGCGGCGTGTCGCGCAAAGCGGGGCGCAAGCCGATCAGCGTTCTGGTTACGAATTTCGATCGCGTCGGATTGACGCACAGCGAGCTGGAAACGCTGCTGCACGAGTTCGGACACGTCATGCATGGCGTGTTGTCGCAGACCGAATACAACCAGCATTCCGGCACAAGCGTGGAGCGCGATTTCGTCGAGGCGCCCTCGCAGATGTACGAGGAGTGGGCGAGCCGGATGGAGAGTCTGGCGCTGATGCGCAATCACTGTACGTCGTGTCCGATGATCGACGAGTCGCTCGTGCAGCGCATCCGTGCGGCGAAGAAATTCGGATCGGGCATCGACTACGGCCGTCAGCTGCTTTACGCCAGCTTCGACATGGCGCTGTCGGGCGAGGGAGTCGGCGGTCGGGAGACGGGAGTCGGAGACAAAACAAGCGAGCCTTCTCCGACACCCGACACCCGACACCCGACACCCGATTCACTTTCTCTGCGTCTATGGAAGCAGATGGAAGGCTCGACGCCGATGGGTTATGTCGACGGCACCGCCTTTCCCGGCACGTTCGAGCACATCGCCAGCGGTTACGCAGCCGGCTATTACGGTTACATGTGGGCGAAGGTGATCGCGCTCGATCTGATCTCCGCGTTTGGTCCCGACCTGATGAACGAAGAAACGGGTCGCCGCTTCCGCGAGTTGATCCTTTCGCGCGGCAGTGAAGAGCCTGCGCGCGACCTTGTCGAACGCTTCCTCGGCCGCCCCGTTTCGAGCGATGCGTTCTTCGCAGAGATCCGCGG
>JBAVBF010000183.1:0-2488 GCA_049586115.1 Thermoanaerobaculia bacterium
CATCAGCGTCGATCGCGAGGAACGCCCCGACGTCGACAGCACCTACATGGCCGTCGCGCGGAAGCTGATGTCCGATCCCGGCTGGCCGCTGAACGTAATCCTCACCCCGGACGGCAAGCCGTTCTTCGCCGCCGCGTACATCCCGAAAGATCGCCTCGCGTCGTTACTCACCAACCTCGGCAAAACCTGGAAGGAACACCCCGAACAGATCGCCTCGACCGCATCGATGGTCATGCAATCGCTCGCGCCGGAATCAACCGCGGCGGATATCCCCGGCGCCGAGCTTCTGAAGAAAACCTACCAACAATTCGCGGATCGCTTCGACGCCACCAACGGCGGATTCAATCCCCCGCCGAAGATGCCCGCCGCGCACCAGCTGATGTTCCTCCTCCGCTACTGGCGACGCACCGGCGAGCCGCACGCGCTGGAGATGGTCGAGACCACGCTGCAAAAAATGCGCGCCGGCGCGATCTGGGACGCCAATCGCGGCGGCTTCCACCGCTACGCCGTTGACGCCGAATGGAAACAGCCGCACTTCGAGAAGATGCTCTGCGATCAGGCCCTGCTGTCGATGGCGTACCTCGAAGCATTCCAGGCCACGCACAAACCCGAATACGCCGCGACCGCACGAGCGATTTTCGCCTACGTCCTGCGCGACCTGCGCGCGCCGAACGGAACCTTCTACGCTGCGACCGACGCCGACGACCGCACCGCCCGGGACGAAAAAATCCTCACCGACTGGAACGGCCTCATGATCGCCGCCCTCGCGCAAGGCGCCGCCGTCCTCGACGACGAGTCCTACGCGCTCGCCGCCTGCCGCGCCGCGAATGTCTTACTCGCTCACCCGCTGCGACATTCGGACAAGCAGCAAACCGTCTTCCTCGACGACTACACCTTCCTCACCTGGGGCCTGCTCAACCTCTACGAAGCGACGTTCGAAGTCCGCTACCTTCAAAAAGCAATCGCCATCGAACGCGAATCGCTGACGCGTTTCCGCGACGCCACCGGCCGCTTCTATCTCACCACGTCCAACGACCTTCTCCTCCGCCCCCGCGAAACCAGCGACGGCGCGTTGCCGTCCGGCAACTCCGTCCAGCTCGCAAACCTCGTCCGCCTCTCCCGCATCACCGGCGACGCCTTCTACGAAAAAGCCGCCAACGCCCTCCTCCGCACCACCGCCGACGACATCACCCTCATCCCCTCCGCCTCCGCCCACCTCATGAGCGGCCTCGATTTCCTCCTCGGCCCCTCCTTCGAGATCGTCCTCGCCGGCGCCGATGTGCACGCGCTCCAGCGCGCGGTGTTCGTGTCGTTCGTTCCGAACAAGGTGGTGCTGCGCAGCGGCGCGGATATCGGGGCGATCGCGCCGTTCACGAAGGCGCAGCGGTCGATCGGAGGCAAGCCGACCGCGTACGTCTGCACGAATCAACTCTGCCGACTGCCAACCGGCGATGCCGAGAAGGTGCGGGAGTTGCTGATGGGGGTTTCACCGCCATAATACGCGCTCTACCGGAACGCCAGCACGCTGTTTCGAAAGACGCACGCATACTATACTTCTCGCCATACTGAATCGATGATGCCGTCGGTGGGGAGGCAGAAATGAAGTTTTTCGTAAGCTCGAGGATGAGCGAATTGGCGATCGAACGTAAGATCGCTATCGAAGTTATTCACTTTTCTGGTCATACGCCCTTGTACATTGAAACTGAGCCATTCGTGCGAAACGCGCAGGCGAAGGACGCGATGCTATCACTCCTTAGTGACGCGGATGGATTCGTATCCATTCATTATCTCTCGGAAGGGCGCAGCGATATCAACGAATTGGGCGAACACACCCCTATCGAATTTGAGCTCATTGAATTCTGTCGGCTACATCCAAATGCACCAGTGCTATTGTTCCGGCGCAAAAGTCCTGATCAGTACGTGAAACCGTCAGAACGAATGCTCAACTGGTTTGACGATATGGCGGCTAGACTAAATTCTCCAATTATATCCGTCGCAAACCCTAATGAGTTGCAGGTAGCAATGGGCTCCGCGCTTCAGCCGTATGGACATAGTACCGATGATGCGAACGTGTTGCAGCGAGTGACTATCCGTTATCTCGGGCCAGACTTTATCGGATTGATCGGGAAGATGGCGGAGGTGATTTTCACAAAGTTTAAATTGAATATCGATGACATTTCACACACGGCAGCAGGTGAGCACGCGACGATTTGCGTATCATGCACCCCTCGACAGCTAGTATCGACCCCCGAATCTATCAACACTAGACGTTTGCAAGCAGACCTGCTGGCTGAGATCGAGCAGGCATTCCTTGCTGAAATGGGCGATAGTTCTGGGGTGCAGGAATTGTTAAGCGTTAGCAGTCCGCAGGTATTCGTTGACCTCAACCCATCGCCAGCGCGTCAACAACAATTCTATCTGGAAATCCGCGCGATCGATGCGCCGGGACAGATAAACGCGGTCTGCAAGCAATTGTACGGGCTCAGGT
>JBAVBF010000184.1:0-2241 GCA_049586115.1 Thermoanaerobaculia bacterium
AACAGCGTCAACGACAGCGCCGGCGCACTGGCGGGAACGGCGCGTGCCCTTCCCATCCTGAGCGCACTCGCCGCGGCCGACGCCGACAACATCGAAGCGCAGCACGACCTCGCCTTCGCCTACACCCAGATCGCCCGCGCAAATCTCCAACTGCATCGCTGGCCGGAAGCGTCGGAAGCGATCGAAGCCGCCCTCGCCATCCACACTCACCTCATGGAACGCGACCCCGGCAACCGCGAAGACCGCCGCGACGCCGCCGTCCTGCACGGATTGATGAGCGAGCTTCACACCGCCCGCGGCGACGCCGCCAACGCGAAACGCTACGCGGCACTGGCGCGAGCGGAGCTGGCGTCGTTGAGGTGATGACGCGGGCAAGCTTGAGCGAACCGGTTCTGTCCCGGCGGCGTCAGCCGCCGCGTCGCAACGCGATTTACGGAACCAGCAAAACCTTTCCGGTCGTCTCGCGCGCTTCGAGCGCGCGATGCGCGTCGGCGGCGTCGCGGAGCGGCACTTCGCGATCGATACGCAGCTTCAGTGCGCCGGACGCGATCCAATCGAAGACGTCATGCGCGCGTCCGAGCAGCTCCTCGCGCGTGAGTGTGTAATGCCCGAGGCTGGGCCGCGTGAGGAAGATCGCATTCTTCGCCAACCGCCCCGGCTCGAACGACGGCACAACGCCGCTCGATTGTCCAAACAACGCCAGCGTCGCGCGAACGCCGCAACAATCGAGACTCTTGTCAAACGTCGTGCGCCCGACGGAATCGTAAACGGCCTGGCATCCCTTCCCGCCCGTCTCCGCCATCACGATCGCTTCGAAATCATCCTTCGTGTAATCGATGACGACGTCGCATCCCGCCTCGCGCGCGATGTCGAGATGTTTCGTCGACGCCGTCCCGAACACGCGCGCGCCGCGCATCTTCGCCATCTGCACCAGCAGCGCGCCGACGCCGCCCGCCGCCGCGTGAACCAGAACGTTTTCGCCGCGCGCGATCGCATGGACGCTCGTCGACAGATACTGCGCGGTCATCCCCTGCAGCATCGCCGCGGCCGCCGTCTTCGCATCGATTGAATCGGGCAGCGGCACGAGCTTGTCCGCCGGCGCGATTGCAAACTCCGCGTACGCACCGCGCACGCCCGCGAACGCGACGCGATCGCCAACCTTCACGATCTCCACGCCGTCGCCGACCGCCTCGACGACACCCGCGCCTTCCGACCCCGGCGTAAACGGCAACGGCATCTTGTACAACCCGGTGCGGTGATAGACGTCGATGAAATTGACGCCGATCGCCTCGAGCTTCACCAGCGCCGCACCGGGTCCCGGCGCCGGCGTTTCCATGTCTACGTATTGAAGAACTTCGGTCCCGCCGGTCTGAGAAACGCGAATCGCTTTCATAGACGTACCGTACACCAACCACTGTCATCCTGAGCCGCCGGAGCGACGCAGTCGCGCAGGACGGCTGAAGGACCCCCAACCTGCTAACCCGGCTCGTAGGCACGGGGTCCTTCGACCGTCCTGCGCCGCTCCGCGGCTCCGGCGGCTCAGGATGACAGGTCATTGAGATAATGGCCCTCGCATGTCCCTGGCCCCCTTCCACCCCGTCCTTCAGCGCTGGTTCTCCGAAACGATCGGCACTCCCACCACCGTCCAACTCCGTGGATGGGAAGCGATCCGCCAGCAAAACCACACGCTCATCGCCGCGCCGACCGGCTCCGGCAAAACTCTGGCGGCGTTTCTCACCGCGCTCGACGACCTGTACGTCGAAAGCCTGACCAATCCGCTGCCGGATGAAGTGCGCGTCGTCTACGTCTCTCCGTTGAAAGCGCTCAGCGCCGACATCCACAAAAACCTCGCCGAACCGCGGCGCGGCATCAAACGGATCGCCGAAGAGATGGGACTGGAAGCGCCGCGAATCACCGCCGCGGTGCGGACCGGCGACACGACCGCCTCCGAACGCGCAGCCATGCTGCGCAAGCCGCCGCACATCCTCGTGACGACGCCCGAGTCGCTCTACCTCCTGCTGACCGCCGAACGCAGCCGCGAGATGCTGCGAAGCGCCCGAACTGTCATCGTCGATGAAATCCACGCCGTGATCGGCACCCGCCGCGGTGCACACCTCGCCATCACCCTCGAACGCCTGCAGCAGATCGCCCATCAACCGCTGCTCCGCCTCGGCCTCTCCGCGACGCAGAAACCGATCGAGGAAGTGGCGAAGTATCTGGGGGGTGTGGGGAGTGGGGGGT
>JBAVBF010000185.1:0-1884 GCA_049586115.1 Thermoanaerobaculia bacterium
TCTCCGTGCCCTCCGCGTGAAACCGTCCCTGCAAGTTACTTCTTCACATCCTCATCGAGCCGCTGAATCCCTACCACCGCGCCTTTCGTCTTCATCCACGCCACTACGTCGTCGTGCTTTCCGCGCATGGCCTCGGCTAGCGGGGTCTGGCCGTTGTCGGCGACGGAGTTGATTTCGGCGCCGTGGTCGAGGAGGAGTTGGATGATGTCGATCCGTCCGCTCAGCGCGCCTTCGTGCATCGGGGTGAAGCCTTTCGACTGACGCACCAGCGCGTCGGCGCCATGCTCGAGGAGGATCTTCGCGGTCGCGTATTGATTCGAAAGAAGCGCGGTTTGCAGCGGCGTGTTGCGGAACTGCGATCCGGCGCGGGCGTCGATGGCGGCGCCTTTTTTCAGCAACAACTCGGTCGTGGCGACGTTGCCGCCGAACGCCGACATGTGCAGCAGCGTCCAGCCGAAGTGCGTGCGGCGTTTGACCGCATCGGCATCGGTCAGCATCGCGTCGAGCTCCGAGGAAGTGCCGAGGGCAGCGGTCTCGAAAATATCCAGGTGCGGCCTCTGCGCGAGGATCGCCTGGAGAATCTCGTTCTTCGCCGGATCGAGAAACCCTTCGCCTTTGTTGATGAAAAGCGCGCTGATGACGGCGCTCGTGCCCTTCGCGTTTCTCGCATTCGCGAGCGCCGGATCGTGCGCCAGCATCGACTGCACGGTGGCGAAGTCGCGGGCGTTGATCGCTTTCAGAAAATCGTCTTGCGCCATGGCGGGAATCGTAATGCCGATGATCATTGCAACCAGTAAGAGTGCTCGCATGATGAAATCCTCCGACGCACAACGTACGCGCGGTGATGCGGCAGCGCATGTGCCGCTCGGCGCATCCCTCGGCATGTGACTTCCGGCCTATTCACCCGCCGCGATTGCTATGACATCCTCGCGCGATGCCACACACGCGCATCCTCGGCATCGCCGGTCTGACCGCGTGGCTGATGGTCGGTTTGCCGGTCGTCATCCAGGGCGCGAACGTGCCCGGCGTAATGCTGCGCTGGGCCATTGCGTATGTCCTCTTCGGTGCGTTGTTCATCGCCGGTCTCAAACATCCGCGTCTCCCGTTGCTGGCGATGGAAGCGCTTTGTGTGATGGTGATGGTGCTGCTCCTGTGCGACGGATTCGAAGGCGCGCTGCTGGTGATGATCGCGATGCGCCTGCCGTCGCTGCTCGATCGGCGCCGCGGACTTGCATGGATTGCCGGGCAGACGCTGCTGCTCGCGGGGGCCGTCGCGATTCACTGGAACGGCCGCTCGGCGTTCCTCCTCACGCCGCCGTATCTCGGATTTCAGATCCTGGCGTTTTTCGCGTTCGAGCTTCTCGACCGCGAGCTGCGGACGAGCGCTCAACTTCGCGCGATGCAGGATCTCGTCGCCGACGGCGGCCGCCTCACCGAACGCCTTCGCATCGCCGGCGAGCTTCACGACGCCCTCGGCCATCACCTCACGGCGCTCACGCTCAACCTCGAAGCGGCGCTCGTGCGCACCGAAGGCGCAGCGCATGGCGACGTCGAGAAAGCGCAGGCGCTTGCGCGGACGCTGCTTGGAGACGTCCGCGCCATCGTCGCCGAAAAGAACGCCGACGATTGTCTCGACCTCACCCGCGCGCTGCGAACGCTCGTCGCCGACCTGCCGCGCCCGCACGTGCAGCTCGAAGTCGATGACGCGTTGCGTATCGACGATCCGGAGCGCGGCCTGGTCATCCTCCGCTGCGTTCAGGAGGTGGTAACGAATGCGGCGCGCCATTCCGGTGCCGAGAATCTCTGGATCACCGTACGCCGCAGCGGCGACACGTTCGAAGTCCGCGCGCGCGACGACGGTCGAGGACGCGACGCCGTTCGCGA
>JBAVBF010000186.1:0-1740 GCA_049586115.1 Thermoanaerobaculia bacterium
GGCGTGGCCTACCGGACCGATTACGATCTGAAGCAGCATCAGGAAGCCAGCGGCAAGCCTCTCGAGTATTTCGATGAGGAGACCAAACAGCGCTTCATTCCGCACGTAGTCGAGCCGAGCGCCGGCGTGGATCGGACAGTGCTCGCGCTTCTGTGCAACGCGTATGACGAAGAGACCGTCACGGACGAGAAGGGGAAGAGCGAGACGCGCATCGTGCTGCGATTCCATCCGCGGATGGCGCCGATCAAGGTGGGCGTGTTTCCGCTGCTGAAGAACAACGAGCAACTCGTGGCCAAGGCGCGGGAGATTCAGGCGACGCTGCGTCCGCACATGAATGTTTTCTATGATGAAACAGGTGCGATCGGCCGGCGGTATCGACGGCAGGATGAGGCGGGAACGCCGTTCGGCATCACGATCGATTTCGAAACGTTCGGAGAGAAGGACGCCGCGTTGCTCGATACCGTCACGTTGCGCCATCGGGACTCGATGAAGCAGGAGCGCGTGAAGATCAGCGATCTCCTGGGTCTCCTGCTTTCGCAGATCCAATAGGGAGGCGCGGGGTTTCGTGATCTTCGCCTTGGTAGTCTCGAGACTGCGATGGCGCGCGCGCGTGTCGCTGTTTCCGCAGATCTTCGATCCGATCCCAGCGTCCGCCGCATGAACATCGAAGCTTTCCGCGAATATTGTTTGGGTAAGCCGGCCGCAACGGAAGGGACGCCTTTCGGCCCGGACAACATTGTCTTCAAGGTCGCGGGCAAAATGTTCGCCCTGGCAGCCCTCGACGAAGTACCGCCGGCCGTAAACCTGAAATGCGATCCGGACCTCGCGCTCGAACTGCGCGATCGCTACGAGCAAGTGAGTCCCGGCTATCACATGAACAAGAAACATTGGAACACGGTCGTGCTCGATGGCGTGATTCCGTCGGCGGAGATCAGGAAAATGATCGACCACTCCTACGATCTGGTCGTGCAGAGTTTGCCGAAAGCGAAACGCAAGACGCTGTAGCCGCGGCGCTCTGTCGCCGCGCCTCACGGAGCGGGGTCTGTAGGTGGATCGGGCGCTTCGCGCACGATGCTAGGAAGTGGCGGCCAAAGCCGCGATCAATATGCCATCGCGCGACGGAGCGCGCGATCCACCTATTTCAGCGGCGCTTGCGCCGACACTTCGCGCAACTCAACGTCGCCCACGTCGAGGTGCAACGCTTCGCGCGCGACGCGCAGAAAACTGTCGGGCCGATCGGTCAGGGCGACCTGGAGGCTTCCGGCGTTCGTCTCCGGAGCCCGCAAATTCTCGCGAAGCAAAAGGTCGCGCACGGCGTTCGCGCAGTTTTCGGCGGAATCGACCAGCGTGATCGAATCTCCGAGGAGCCGCGCCATGGCTTTACGCAGGAGTGGATAATGCGTGCAGCCGAGGACGAGTGTGTCGACCCCTTCGTCCACAATTGGGCCGACATATTGCATGATGATCTCGTCCGTGATTGGGCGTTCGAGCCAGCCCTCCTCGATCAAAGGCACCAGGAGCGGACAAGCGCGAGCGGTCACGCGAATCTCGGGGTTGAGTGAGCGGAGGGCGCGTTCATAGGCGCCACTCTTAATCGTGGCGCGCGTTCCAATCACGCCGACGTGACCGGTGCGAGTCGCTGTAATGGCGGCCTGCGCCCCGGGAAGAATGACTCCGGTCACGGTAACAGGGACGCTCGCCGTGAGCTGCTCCAGCGCGACAGCGGAAGCGGTATTGCAC
>JBAVBF010000187.1:0-4252 GCA_049586115.1 Thermoanaerobaculia bacterium
GTTTTGCACAGGGCTCGTGGAAACCCTGGCCCTCACTGAAGCTCGTTCTTGCCGGCCGCATGACGTACAACAGGATCGAAAACAAGCCGGGAGCTTCAGGGTTCGGCCTTCTCTTCACTCCGCGGGCCGCGATAATTTACTCGCCATTGCGCAGGCGCCTTGTGCTCAAGGCTATTTATTCGGAAGCCTTCAAGGATCCGACAGATGCGGAGGAGTTCGGCGTCATCGACCAATACCTGGATGCCTATCGCAGCAACGGGTTGCGGCCGGAAAAGGTTCGCAACATCGAGGGCAGCGCTGAATGGCAGCCATCGGAACGTCTTACGACCTCGGGGTCCCTCTATGAAGCCCGCTACTCTGATGTCGTTTCGTACGGATATCCGCTCCAGCCAGACGGTACCCCAGTGCAGGGATGTTTTATCGGCTGTCAGCAATACCAGAACCGTGATGAAATCCGCGTTCGCGGAACACAGCTCACGGCGCAGTACACGCTCGCCCGGTCAGAGCTTTGGGGCAACTACACGCACACGGAGCCATTTCAGACCCATGCAAGGGATTTTTTCGGCAATCCGATGTTCGATGCGGCGGGACAGCGGATCGACGAGATTCGCGTGCACGGCATCGCCGGCGATCACGTCAATGCCGGAGTTGAGGCGGGTTGGGCTACGCGCTGGCGGAGCAGCCTGCGGTTTCACTGGGTTAGCCGGCGGCCCCTCGGTCCGGGGACTACGCTTCCGACGTCTCCGCTTACCCGCGTCCCCTCTTACATCACTGTCGACGCGGCCGTCAGCTACGCGGATCTCCTCCCCAACTTGACGCTGCAACTAACTGCCTTCAATTTACTGAACA
This sequence comes from Thermoanaerobaculia bacterium, assembly GCA_049586115.1. Classification (GTDB taxonomy): domain Bacteria; phylum Acidobacteriota; class Thermoanaerobaculia; order Gp7-AA8; family Gp7-AA8; genus JADGNZ01. Next base: position 850 of record JBAVBF010000187.1, read on the forward strand.
AGAACTACTCCGACCCTCAAACCGATGTGACGACTGTGCCAAGCGTCCTGCAGGCAGGCAGAACCGTCTATCTGCGGCTCATCTACCACCTGCGGTAACCACCGCCGTGCCGGAAAGCTGAACGCGCTGATCCCGATCCAGCAGCCACTGTTTGATCATGTGGAACCAGATGACCGTCGAATACGTCAGCGATATCCAGACCAGCACGGCCTCGACTGGCAGCCCCGACCATCCTTTGATGTAGATTCCCAGCATTTGATCATGCTGGTAACCCCACCATTGGTAAGGAGCGGCAAGCGTCACCTCCCACAGAAGCGCCACCAGGACCGTGAAGAAAAGAGTCGCGCTGAAGGCACGCCAGTTGATCGCCGGGCAGGCCACGGGCATGAACAATGACGAAGGAACGAACGACAAAAGAACAATGAACGTGAAGTACCCCGGAAAACCCGGCGCGCCAATGGCCTTTTTGAAAACGATTGCCGCCACGATCAGGAAAACACCAAGGATCACGGACGTCCAGTGCCACCGGACCAGCGGGCCTTCCGGCCTTTCCGGAACTTGATACGCCTTCAGCCAATACTCGTCTGCCCAGATATATAGCAAGAGTGCAGTGAGGAAGCCGGTGACATAGAAGACATACTCTTCGATCGGTACCGTGCCGCCGACCGCGGGCGCCTCGATTCCGAGGGTCGCACCAACATTATTGAAAACGAAAAAGCGAAATGCGAAGAAGAAATCGAGCCCGCAACCAAGCGGAACGAGAATTCCCATCGTGAGCCAGAACGCTTGCCGAGGCATCTGCAGGCCCTCTTTGGGGAACAACCAGAAGGCGATCGCCGCGATCGGCACCATGAACAACGAAAGGCTGACCGTGTACCCGAACGGCGTAGGATCCGAGGTCGACACCACCAGTGTGCCGGGTGCTTTCACCATTCTCAGCGTCATCGTTGCCGGAATGACGATTAACAGAACGAGAAGAGCCACAAGCGCTGCGCACTGCCGCGGAGTAGGAGCAACATGTACCACAACAGGCTCGGACATGCGACCTCCTGGCGAGTTTCAATTGGTGGATGAGTGAAGAATTGTACCTTGCCTGAGGCTAATCCCGATTGATTGCCAGACGTCATTCCAGAATCGGGTCCATCGCCGATTCCGCATCAACCTCGGCGAAATTATCCGTCGCTGCAGAGACGCTCGATGGCGCGCGGGATGTCGTTGAGCGCGAGGACCTGGTCGATGCAGCCGGTCTTGATGGCTTCGTTGGGCATGCCGAAGATGATGGCGGTTTGGGGCGACTCGGCGATCGTTCGGCCGCCGCGCTCGCGGACGCGGCGAATCGCCTGCGCGCCGTCGTCGCCCATGCCGGTCATGATGATCGCGACCATCCGCTCGGCGCAGGCGTCGCTGGCGGAATTCATGAGGCGATCGACCGAGGGTGCGTAGAGGTCGCTCGACTTCGCCGCGAAGGTGCGGAGTTGCAAGCCCTCCCCGAGGCGGCGAACCTCCATCTGCATCCCGCCCGGCGCCACGTAGATGCTGCCCGGTTTCAGGACCTCGCCATCGTCGCCTTCTTTCACGGTGTAAGTCGTCAGTTTGTTGACGCGTTCTGCGAAGAGACGCGTGAACGCGGGCGGCATGTGCTGCGCGACGACGATCGGAATCGGCAGCAGCGGCAGGTTCTGAAACACGTGCTGCAGCGCGGGCGGACCACCGGTCGAGCATCCGATGGCAACGAGGTCGATGCCGCCGTCGCAAACGGCTGGCGGCGTGACATCGTGCGGCGCGACATCGTCCTCTTCTACGATGCGCCGCCGCAGGTTTTCCATGCGGATGTCCGCGACCTGCAGCACTTTGGCGATGAGATCGCGTTGGATTTCTTCGAGCCGCGGGGAAACGCGTCCGCCTGGCTTGGCGATGAAATCGACTGCGCCGAGGTCGAGCGCTTTGAAGACGCTGCGGTCGGACGAACGCGACGACACCGCGATCACAGCCGTCGGCACATTCGCCATCAGCCAGCGCAGGAAGGCGAAGCCGTCCATCACCGGCATCTCCAGATCGAGCGTGATCACGTCCGGCCGATGCCGCATCACCTGGCGGATCCCGTCCTCGCCATTCACCGCCGTCGCCACGACTTCGATGTCCGGCGACGACGCCAGCAACCGCGAAATCGTCACGCGGTTGTAGGCGGAATCGTCGATGACGAGGGCACGGAGCGGCATCACTTCTGGTACACCATGTCGTTCTTCAGGTGGCGCAGCTTGAACTGCGTGGAGAGCGAGATCAGCGATTCCGAGTGGCCGAGCAGCAGGTAGCCGCTGTCGGTGAGGCGGTTGTAGAAATTCGAGACCACCACTTTCTTCGACTGGTCATCGAAATAGATGATCACGTTGCGGCAGAAGATCACGTCGAGGTGGCCGAGGAGCGAGACGCGCGGCTCGTCGTAAAGGTTCAGGCGGCCGAAGGAAACGCGGTTGCGAATGTCGTCGTGGATGTGCCAGGAGCCGTCCTCGTTTCGCGTGAAGTACTTATCGCGCAGCGGTCCGGCCGTTGCCCTGAATGCGCTCTCGCGATAGTGGCCGCGGCGCGCTTTGGCGAGCACCTGCTGGTTGATGTCGCTGGCGAAAATCTCGAACGTGGCGCGGTCGTAGTAGCCAGCTTCGCTGAGCAGCATGGCAATCGAGTACGGCTCTTCGCCCGACGAACAGCCGGCCGACCAGATGCGGATTTTCCTGACCGTCTTGCGCGACAGAATCTCCGGCACGATCTCGTCCGCGAACGCGGCAAGCTGCGCCGGTTCGCGAAAAAAGTACGTTTCATTCGTCGTGACCAGGTCGTAGATCTGATCGAACTCGGCCTCGGCGCGCGGGTCGTACTGGAGGAAGTAGAAGTACTTCTGAAACGACTCGAAATTCAGCTCGCGCGCGCGGGGCGAGAGACGCTTCTGCAGCAGATATTTCGACGTATCGGCGAACCACATCCCCGTCCGCTTGTAAATCTGATCCCGCATCAGCCGGAACACGTCGTCCGGAAGTTCGAGATGGTGATTCAAGGACAGGTTGAATGTGGACATGTTGAGTGGTCAATGGCAGTGGCCACTCACCACTACCCTTTCATCGCTTGCAAAATCGCCGCGATCACCACCTCGCGACGGCTGTCGGCCGTGCGCCACGCCTCCTCCAGAAGATCGCGGTAAAGCTGTTTGTGCCGCACGAAAAGATCGGAAACCTCATCGAGGATGACGCTGTTTTCGAGCGCCCGGAACAGATGCGGGAACGACTCGCGGTCCGGCAACTTGTCGAGCGCCAGCACCGCGGATTGCTGCACATACGTATCGGGATCGAGCAGTGCGGCGTGCAGCGCCGGCAGCGCCGTGCGGTCGCCGCGGACCGCCACCGCGGTCACC
>JBAVBF010000188.1:0-6468 GCA_049586115.1 Thermoanaerobaculia bacterium
GCGATAAACTTCTACACCCATGCAGATTGCAAATTTTATCAATGGCGAATTTGTCCCGCCCCGTTCCGGCGCGTATTTCGACGACATCAATCCAGCCACCGCCGAAGTCATCGCGGCGATTCCCGACAGTGATGAACGCGACGTCGCGGACGCCGTTCGCGCCGCCAAGGCCGCGTTCCCCGCGTGGTCGCGCACGTCCGCAGCCGAGCGGAGCAACCTTCTTCTCAAACTCGCCGAGGTGATCGAGAAAAACCTCGATCACCTCGCGCGGATCGAATCGATCGACAACGGCAAAACGATCTCGCTGGCGAAACGCCTCGACATCCCGCGCGCCGTCGCCAATTTCCGCTTCTTCGCCACCGCCATCCTTCACCAATCGAGCGATGCGCACGTCATGGACGCGGCCGCACTGAACTACACGCTGCGGCAGCCGCTGGGCGTGGTCGGACTGATCGCGCCGTGGAACCTGCCGCTCTATCTGTTGTCGTGGAAAATCGCGCCGGCCATTGCCGCGGGAAACACCTGCGTGGCCAAGCCGAGCGAACTGACGCCGCTGACCGCGAATCGCCTCGCGGAGCTGTCGATCGAAGCGGGCATCCCGCCCGGCGTCATCAACATCGTGCACGGCTACGGCAACAAAGCCGGCCGCGCGCTGACCTGCCACGACGACGTGGCCGCGATTTCGTTCACCGGCGGCACCGTCACCGGCGCCGCGGTCGCCGCGAATGCCGCGCCGCGTTTCAAGAAATTGTCGCTGGAGCTCGGCGGCAAGAATCCGAACCTCATCTTCGCCGACGCCGATCTCGATGACGCCGTCGCCACGTCCATCCGCTCCAGCTTCTGGAATCAGGGCGAGATCTGTCTCTGCGGTTCGCGCATCTTCGTCGAGCGATCGATCCACGACGAATTTGTCTCCCGCTTTGCCGCCGCGGCGAAGGCGCTGCGCATCGGCGATCCGCTCGATCCCTCCACCGACGTCGGAGCACTCATCAGCGGCGCGCATCTGCAAAAGGTGATGGGCTACATCGATCTGGCTACAAAAGAAGGGGGCACGATCGTCACCGGCGGACACCGCCTCGATCGCCCCGGCTACTTCGTCGAGCCGACCATCATCACCGGGCTGGGATGTGATTGCCGCGTCCTGCAGGAAGAGATCTTCGGCCCGGTCGTCACCGTCACGCCCTTCGACAGCGAAGACGAAGCGGTCACCTTCGCCAACTCCACCCGCTACGGTCTCTCCGCCACGGTCTGGACCCGCGATCTCTCCCGCGCCCACCGCGTCGCCGCATCCCTCGACGCCGGCACGATCTGGATCAACTGCTGGCTCCTCCGCGACCTCCGCGTCCCCTTCGGTGGCATGAAAGAGAGCGGAATGGGAAGAGAAGGCGGCTTCGAGTCGCTCAACTTCTTCACGGAAGCGAAGAATGTTTGTCTGAGGATTTGACGTTCCCTGTCGACCGCAGAGTCAGAAGGTCCTCTTTCGGTCTCTCGACGATCGTCGACGGCTCCCGATTCGCCATAAACGCCGCTGCTCGAACAACGTACTTACAGTACGAACCGGAGAAGAGATAGAGGTACCGTATGAAGAACATATAAGTCAGTACGCACAACGCCGTAATCCATACCAAAGGAGAATAGCGATAGCCGTCGGGCCACTGAACATAAAAAGCAACCACCGAGATCACGGCGATGAACGCAGTGGCATTACAAAGATTGCGGTTCATCGTATACATCGCCATGCCGTGATATGCCGTATCGTAAGACCGCGGCGCTTCGTTCTCTAGGCGCAACTGACACATCCAATAAAAGTCATTCGCTTTGCTGCCGTAACGAGCCTTCGCTAAGGCATGCCCGATCAGTTCGGCGTCCGGCGAGGCGCTGTAGCCGACTATTTTTGCCGCCAAATACGATGCATTCAAAAAAGTCCGTCTGATGTAGACAAATACGTGATGTGTCGCAGCGGTTTTATAGTTTGGACCATGCGTCAAAAGCATCTTGCGATCGATGTACCCCAGCACTAAATTCGCAAAAGGCAGCAGCAGGACGATCTCGGTAACGCCGACCAGCGCAATCGTCGCTCCAATTATGATCGCGAAGAAAGAGATTATCACCGCGTGCCAGATAACGAGTTCGAACCGGTGGTTCTTTGCATCTTCGCCTCTTCCGCATATCTCACGTGCTTTGCGTACACTTGGAATGCCGAAATGAGCAACCACGAGTAGAAAACTAAGAATCAGCGTGAAAACGGGATGCTTTTGAACCCAACTTCCCGCATAGGGATTCATGCGGCCGAACGCTACCAGCGCTGCCTCAAAGAAGAAGACGGGAATCAGATTCACGCAAAAAACGAAATATGTCGCACCGAGCATGGCCTCGCGGAGCAACATTGCATCAGTCTTGTTCTCGGCTCGCTGTCGCCACTTCATTTCGTACAGCGTAAACGGGTAGTTCAGCAGCTTCTTCACGATTAGCCGATCTAGAACGACGGCGGCTACGCCATTAAGTAATTGTCCCACGACGTAGATGATATTGAACGATGCAATTGCAAGTACTACCGCGATGAGCACGTCGACACCGGTTGTCGGCTCGCCAAGCGGCTGTACGAACCTATGAAGTGCATCTACCGCGGCCGCCAGCGATTTCCGGTAGAAGACGAACGTGCCGAGCAAGCTCGCGATCACAAACCAGGTACTTGGAATGACGTTACCAAAGTAGTCGTGATGCGCGTAGAGACGACGCTGCACTTCTCTGCCTTCTTCCTCCACTGCTCTTTCAAACATCTCGACACCTCACGAGTAGGAGTGACCTACGCGTGTTTTTCCCCACCCGGTAAGCTAGGATTTCTCGAAAGGTCAGGCCGCATCCCGGAGCCGCGCCTGGCATTACCGATAAAATGACGCTACCTATCACGATAGACGACATCTGCTGCGGAGTTGCTGCGTCTAACGGCACGAGCCCTTAGAGAGGACTATGAATGATCCGATCGTCGATGAGATTCACAAGGTCCGCGAAGAACTCCTCTCGGAGTACGGCGGCATGGATGGCTACATGCGGCATCTCAAGGACCTGAATCTCGAGTTTAAGGATTGGATCGTTCGGCGCGAGCCGCGAAAGCCGGAACTCACGAAACGCAAGGCTTCCTGAGCGATCTACGGCTTTTCATCGACGTTCCGCGAAGGCCGTCCTGCTTTTCCTCGTCGTCGTACATGACGAACAGTGCGTCGGCCGCAGAGCGCAACTCCTCATCAGTGAGGTCGCCGTACTCCAACTTCATCGCGACATCATGGGTCTGATCCCAGTGGTCAGACAAATCATGCTCATCCCAGAACTCGCCGATTTCACGATACGACGAAGCTCCTGAAATCGGTGTTTTTCTTTGCCCATCGCCTACCTCACGGCGTCTTCGGCACCAGCACCCAATCCGTCTTCACCCTTGCGCTCTCGTTGCCCGTCTTATCGACCGACACGACCTCGTAGTAATACGAAATGCCGCGGTTGACGCTCGTGTCGCGGTAGTTGGTAGCCGTGACGAGCTGCACCGGCGTCAGCGGAATCGTTCCGATCGCGCGCAGCTGTTCGATCCCCGTTCCCTCGGTGCGGTAGACCTTGTAGCCGGCCAGGTCGGGGGCGTCGACCGGGTCCCACACCAGCCGCACGCCCGCGGTTTCGACGAGCGCGGTCAGGCCGGTCGGCGGCGGGGGAGGCACAAGGTCCTTGAACGTGACGCTGACGGCGGACGAAGGATCGCTTTCGATACGCGGCGCAGTCGCGGAAGCCAGCGCGGTGACGAAGTAATCGTGCGGACCGTAGGGCGGATTGTCAGTGAACGTCGTCTTCGATACCGGCGACGTGTTGACAGGGACCGCGAATTCGTCGGCCGGCTGACCGTGCGGGAAGCGGTAGACGTTGTATCCGGTGACTGGCGGCTTCTTCGCGCCGCTGATGGCCGTGTCGGGCGCCGTCCAGGTCAGCACGACTCCTTCGCGACGAGCGACGGCCGCGAGATCCGCGGGCGCTACCGGCACTTCCAGCGGCACGATCGTCATGAGGTTCGACAGATCGCCGTTTGCCGTCGTCCCCTCGGTCACCACCGCGTACGTCACGCGAACGGGCCGGCCATCGGTCGTGTGGAACGGCGGCGTGTCTTCGTAGGTCAGCCGCGCGCCGGTCGTCGCCGCCGGCAAGTTGGCGCCTTCTATGCTGTCTACCCGGTTTCGGAGCTTCAGGAACTGGGCAGGAGCGAGCGTCGGAACTTTCGAGAAGAGTTGGATGGCCTGCGGCTTCGTCGGATCGAGGTCGCCGGGCTCGCGTGGCGGCTGCGTCACCGGCAACTCTTCGGTCACTCGCCAGACCACCACACGCCGGATGCCGGTCATCGTCTTGCCCGCCGTCGACATCGACGGGTAGCCCCACGACAGCAGAACTTTGGGACCACGCTGTGCTACAAGAAGATCGGTCGTAGCTTTCGGAATGATCGGGACAGGCGGATGCGGATCGCCGCGTTTGCCGCATGCAACAACGACTGCGAAAAGGAACAGCGCCGCAAGTTTTCTCACCGGCGCGGAATTCTAACGGACGGGAAGCCTCATGTGCGGAATCATCGGATACGCCGGCACGCGTGACGTGGTGCCGGTCCTCATCGGCGGACTGAAAAAACTCGAATACCGCGGCTACGACAGCGCCGGAATCGCTGTCGTGGACGGCAACAGCGTCGAAGTCGTGCGCGCCGAGGGGAAGCTGTCGAATCTGGAGACGAAGCTGAAGGCGTCGTCGCTCAAAGGCACGTTCGGCATGGGCCATACGCGCTGGGCCACGCACGGCAAGCCGAACGAGAACAACGCCCATCCGCACCGCGACTGCACCGGCAAGATCGTGGTCATCCACAACGGCATCATCGAAAATTTTCTGCCGATCAAGCAGCGCCTGCAGAAGCTCGGTCACGAATTCAAGACCGAGACGGACACCGAGGTCGTCGCGCATCTCATCGAAGAGACCATGAAGGATGGGACGAAGTTCGTCGACGCCGTCCGCAAGACGCTCAAGGAACTGGAAGGTCACTACGCGCTGGTGATGTTCGACGGCAACAAACCGGGCACGATCGTCGCCGCGAAGCAGGGCCCGCCCCTCGTCATTGGCCTCGGCGAAAACGAAAACATCATCGCCTCGGACGTCGCGCCTCTGCTGGCGTACACGCGCAACATCATTTACCTGGAGGACGGTGAATACGCCGTCGTCGATCAGAACAACGTCTCGCTGTTCGATCAGAAGGATCAACCGATCGAGCGCGAGCCGAAGAAGATTCTGTGGGACGCCGTGATGGCCGAGAAGGAAGGCTACCGGCACTACATGCTCAAGGAAATCCACGAGCAGCCGCGCGCCGTGCGCGACACCTTCACCGGGCGCATGTTCGAGGAGTCCGGCGAGATTTTCTTCAACGACCTGCAGCTCACGTCCGACGACTGGGCGAAGATCAAGAAGGTCCACATCGTCGCCTGCGGCACGTCGTGGCACTCGGGATTGGTCGGCAAGTTCCTGCTCGAGGATGCCGCGCGGATTCCGATCGAAGTGGATTACGGCTCCGAGTACCGCTACCGCAATCCGATCATCGACGAGAGCACGCTGGTCATCGGCGTCACGCAGTCGGGCGAAACGGCCGATACGATCGCCGGCATGCAGGAGGCGAAGAAGAAAGGCGCGAAGCTGATCACGATCTGCAATGTGATCGGCGCGGCGGCCACGCGCATGTCAGACGGCGTGATCTACACGAATGCCGGTCCGGAAATCGGCGTGGCGTCGACGAAGGCGTTCACCACGCAACTCACCGCGTTTTACCTCCTCGCGCTTTACATTCGCCAGCTTCGCGGCGACGACATCGACGACCGCCGCTACGCAATGCACGAGTTGAGCGTGATTCCGCACAAGATCGAAGACATCCTGCACAAGCAGGAGAAGCACATCGAAGAGCTGGCGCACAAGTACTCCAAGTCGCAGGACTTCCTCTTCCTCGGCCGCGGCGTTCACTACCCGATCGCGCTCGAAGGCGCGCTGAAGCTCAAGGAGATTTCGTACATCCACGCCGAGGGCTATCCGGCGGGCGAGATGAAACATGGACCGATCGCGCTGATCGACGAAAACCTCCCGGTCGTCGCCATCGCCACGCACACGCCGGTCTACGACAAGGTCGTCTCGAATCTGCAGGAAGTAAAAGCGCGCGACGGCAAGCTGATCGTGATCTGCGACGAAGGCGACGACGCGATGAAGAAATTCGCCGACGACGTAATTGAGATCCCGTGGACGACCGAGCCGCTGCAGCCGATCCTCTCCGTCATCCCGACACAACTCCTCGCGTACTACATCGCGCTGCGGAGGGGATGCGACGTCGATCAGCCAAGGAATCTGGCTAAGAGCGTGACGGTGGAGTAACTGTCATCCTGAGCCGCCGAAGGACGGTCGAAGGACCCCCTCAGT
>JBAVBF010000189.1:0-4600 GCA_049586115.1 Thermoanaerobaculia bacterium
GTGCTCACCATCGACGCGCAGTACGGCGTCGCCACCATCGACACGACCTTTCTCGAAAACGACGGCACGATCAACTACACGGCGGGCGCCGCGGGCAGCGAACGTCCAAAACGGGCCGTGCGCGCTCTGTTGTCGACTCCTCAATATCTCGAGCTCGACAACGGCTCGTCGATCATCAACTACGGTCTCTTCGACCTTCAGACGGACACGCAGATCGCCGTGGGCGTTTTCAGCATCGGCGATGTCTTGAAAAAGAGCGCCGCTGCTACCTCGAAATACCACCGGCGCACGGGCCGCGCGCGCACGCTGAGCCGACATCCCGTCTCGCTTTGCGGATGCACGAACGACCTGGATAACTTCGGCACCTTCCAGAAATCGGCCGACAGCGGCACGACCGATTTCGGTCCGCAGTTCATCAACGACGGCGGAACGGTGAAGGTGCTCGCCGGAACGATCAACTTCCAGGACGGCTACACGCAGAACAGCGGCACCACCACCCTCGGGCCGGGCGCCATCACCGTCCAGTCGCCGGGCATCTTCGACATGGAAGGCGGCATCCTCGACGGCAGCGGCACCCTCACCGGGGACGTCGACAACTACGGCACCGTGAAGCCCGGGACGGCGACCACTGTCGGCACCATCAACATCACCGGCAATTTCGAGATGGGCGCATCGTCGGGCAGCGGCGAAGTGGACATCAAGATCGCCGGCCCAACGTCGTTCGATCAACTCAACATCACCGGCACGGCCACGCTCGATTCCACCTTCAACGGCAGTTTCATCAACGGCTACGCGCCGGGGACCGGCACCACGACCTGGCCAGTCATCACCTACTCCGATCATGGGGCGAGCCAGTTCGCGACCGTGAATCCGCCCACGTACTACGGCGGCGCCGTCACGTACGCCTACAATCCCACCTCGTTCGATCTCACCGCCTTCACTCCCACGGCGGACGTCAAGGTCGCCAATAACGGGCCGTCTTCCGCCAATACCGGCGACACTCTGACCTATACAGTCGACGTTTCCAACCTCGGCCCGCAATCGACTAGCGGCACGATCACCGTGACCGATTCGTCGACGGGCGGCGCCACGCCTGTCGCAGGATCGGCCGCCAGCGATTGGACCTGCAGCATCGTCAGTGGCTCCATCCAGTGCACCACGACGTCGACGTCGCTCGCGAACGGCGGCTCGCTGCCGTCGATCACGTTCACCTGGACCGCGCCCGCGTCGCCGGCCACGGTCGTCAACACTGCCTCGGTTCCGAGCTCCACCGCCGATCCGGTCTCATCGAACAACAGCGCGAGCGTGACCACCGCTGTCGGTCCGCAGGCCAACCTGTCGATCACGAAGTCGGTCGTCTCGCCCGCGCCGCCGAATCCGGTCAATCCCGGCCAGAACATCACCTACTCGATCGTCGTCCAGAACAACGGACCCTCGCCGGCAACGGGCGTGACCGTCAACGATCCGACGCCGGCCGGCCTGGCATTCCTCTCCGTGACCGGCTCGACCTGCACATCGTTCCCGTGCTCGATCGGAACGCTCAACAACGGTCAGTCCGTCACGCTGACTTCGATGTACACCGTGCCGCCGTCGTACTCCGGCGGTCCCGTCGTCAATACCGCCTCGGTGTCGGCCTTCGAAGGCGATCCGAACATCGCCGACAACCAGGCTACGACCACGACCAGCGTCGGCGCCGCCGCCGACGTGGCCATCAGCAAAACCGGCCCGCCGTCTGTCTCGCTCGGCCAGAACATCACCTACACGATCAGCGTCTCGAACTTCGGTCCGGCCGGCGCTACCGGCGTGACTGTTTCCGACACCACGCCGGCTGGTCTCACGCCGGTGAGCGTCAGCGGCGGCGGCTGCACGACCTTCCCGTGCACCATCGGCGCGCTCGCCGTCGGGCCTCCGGTCACGATCGCCGCCACCTACAACGTGCCGGTCACCTACAGCGGGCCGTCGCCGATCGTGAACACCGCCACGGTCACCTCGGCCAGCGATCCGAATGCGAGCAACGATTCCTCCACCGCATCGACCGCCATCTCCGCGCAGTCCGACCTCGGCATCACCAAGAGTGGCCCGCCGTCGATCGCGGTCGGAACAAACATCACCTACACGATCACCATCACCAACACCGGCGCGCTGGCCGCGGCAAACACCTTCGTCTCCGATCCGACGCCGGCAGGCCTGACGCCGGTCTCCGTCAGCGGCGGCGGCTGCAGCGCCTTCCCCTGCGCGCTCGGCACCATCAATCCCGGCGGATCGGTCGCCATCACCGCGGTCTACAACGTTCCGGCCGGTTATCCCTCGGCCTCGGTCACGAACACCGCCAGCGTCAGCACGTCGTCGCCCGAATCGAGCCTCGCCAACAACAGCGCCACCGCGATTACGCCGGTGTCGAGCACGGCCATCGCCGATCTCAGCATCCTCAAAGCCGGCCCCGCGAAGGCCTCGCTCAACGACGTCGTCGACTTCACCGTCATCGTCACGAACAACGGACCGAACACCGCCACGAACGTCGTCATCTCCGATCCGACGCCGTCGAGTCTCGTCTTCGTCAGCAACAGCGGCGCTTGCACGACGCCGTATCCGTGCGCGATTCCGTCGATCGCGTCGAACGCGCAGGCGTCCATCGTCAGCCGCTACCGCGTCACCGCCGACACCGGCACCATCGTCAACACCTCGACCGTCACCAGCTCGGCCAGCGATCCTGTGCCGAGCAACAACAGCTCGTCGTCGACCGTCGCAATCGTCAAGCCGGCAACGTGCCCGTCCGCGCCAGTCCTGAACGCGCCGGTCGCCAGCACGACCGTCGCCTCACCGATCACCTTCTCCTGGAGCAGCGTGCCGGGTGCGACCTACACCGTCTCCATCACCACCGGCGGCATCACGCAGGTCGTTTCGACCAGCACCAACTCCACGACGCAGAACCTCCCGAATGGCGCCTACACCTGGAGCGTTCAGGCGAACGGCCCGAGCGGCTGCCAGGCCACGAGCGGAACCGCATCCTTCTCCGTTTGCAACGTGCCGGGAGTTCCCGTGCCGAGCGTCGTCGGCGTCACCACCACCGGCCAGACCTACAACGTCGAGTGGACGGCAACCGAGGGGACGACGTTGTATGAGTTGCAGGAAGCGGGGGATGCCGCGTTCACGAATCCGTTCACGATCGCAGTGCCCGGCACATCGCAATCGTTCACGAAGAACGTCTCCGTGCCGACCACGTTCTTCTACCGGGTCCGCGCGCTCGGTGGCTGCAACGCGACGATCGGTTCGTACTCAGCCTCCGCGCCGATCGTCATCATTCCCGTTCCGCCGCTCGGCACGCTGAATATCAACATCCCCGTGCCCGCCGGCAGCAAGACGCCGGTCTCGTTCCCGATCCACGTCCCCGGACTGCCCAACGTCACCACCTCGTTCTTCGCCACTGCCGACAAGCCGTGGCTGAGCGTGACGCCGTCGAACGGAATCATGCCGCCGGAAGGACTCAACTTCACCGTCGCCGCCGATCCGAGTGCGTTGACGGATGGCACCTGGACCGGCACCGTCATCATCGTTTACGGATCGAGTGGCGTGAGCGGCAAGCAAGCGCTCGACGTTGCGCCGAAGACGTCCATCCCCATTTCGATCAGCCTCACGTCGCCGGTCAGCCCCGGCACGCTCACCGGCGCCTCGGCCACCGCCCTCGTGATCCCGTCCGTCGGCCATCTGCCCGGCTTCAGCTCGCAGTGGCAGAGCGACGTCCGCATCGCCAACATCCTCTCGCTGTCGAAGAAAGTGCAGCTCACCTTCAGTTCCGGCAGCGCCACGTCCCTCGCGGTTAAGCAGACGACCGTCAGCATCGATCCCGGCTCCACGATCGCCTTCGACGACATCGTGCGCAACTGGTTCGGCATCGGCGCGATGAACGACGCCTCGAATGGGGTTTTGACGGTTCAGCCGCTCGACGCCACCGGCAAGCCGGACCTCAGCGTGACCAAAGCCGCGGCCGTTTCAAGCCGCACGTTCAACGTCTCCGCCGCCGGCACGCTCGGCCAGTTCATTCCGGCCGTTCCGCTTGCGAACTTCATCAGCAAAGCGCCCGGCGCGGTGGCGATCCTCGCTCTCCAGCAGATCGCGCAGACCGACACGTTCCACACGAACCTCGGCCTGGTCGAAGCGACCGGCAAGCCGGCCTCGGTCCTCGTCAGCGTCTTCAACGGCGCCGGCAACAAAGTCCTCGAGCTTCCCGTCTCGCTCGCCGCCGGCGAACAGAGGCAGCTCAACGGATTCCTCGCCACCAACGGCATCACGCTGACGAATGGCCACATCGAAGTCGCAGCCACCGGCGGCGACGGCAAGGTCACCGCCTACGCCTCGGTCATCGACAACCGCACCAGCGATCCGCTCCTCGTTTCCGGCGTCCCGCTCAACGGCGTCGGCGCGTCGCGCTTCGTCATCCCCGGCGTGGCCAGCCTCGACACCGGCGCAACCTGGCGCAGCGACGTCCGCATCTTCAACAGCAGCCTTTCGCCGCAGACCACAACGCTGACCCTCTACCCGACCGGCAACCCCTCGGCCAGCGTCGCGAAAGACATCACCATCCAACCCGGCGAAGTGAAAG
>JBAVBF010000190.1:0-6096 GCA_049586115.1 Thermoanaerobaculia bacterium
CGGGGGGTCCTTCGACCGTCCTCCGGCGGCTCAGGATGACAGGTCACTTCTTCTTTTTCTTTTTCTCGACGTTCTTCTTCGGCGGCTTCGCGGCCTTGCGGACCTTCTTGACCTGCTTGCGGATCGCCTTCTTCGCAACCTTCACCGTCTTCTTGCCGACTTTCAGGCCGAGGGGGAGAGTGGCGGAGGCGACGATCACTTCCATCACCGATGCGGAGACGCGTTCCACGAACAGCTCCTTGTCTTCGGGAGCCATGTCTTTCCAGTGTTGCACCAGCGTCTGGATGGCGTTTGCCGGCAGCGGCGTGGTTGCGTTTTCGCCTTCGGGGGTTGCGGGAGGCGCCGGCGCTTCGAAATGCTCGGCGAGATGATCGAGGGAGCGGACTCCGATGTCGTGAATGTAGTTCGCGACGCGTTTCGGCAGCAGGTCTTGCGGTTCCATGTTTTTCCTTCCTTTAATGCTTCTTCTTTTTCTTCGCTTTGCGGCGGATCGAGGCCGGATGGCGAATGCTCTCCTCGTACGGACCGACACTCACGGAATCGGCGCGCGCGATGCTGATGAACATTTCCTGGCTGCGGATCGGACGCTGGTCGCCGGGCGTGCGGCGGGAGTAACTGCCGTCGGGCTCCAGCCTCCAGCTCTTCACGTTGTCGGCCAGCGCAATGTGGAGAATCTGTTCGCTGATCCGCTTGGCCACCGCAGGGTCGCGCACGGGAAAGGTGGTTTCGATGCGGCGCAGGAAGTTGCGCGGCATCCAGTCGCCGCTGGACATCCAGACCTCCGGCGCGCCGCCGTTGCCGAAGCGGAAGATCCGCGCGTGCTCGAGGAAACGGTCGATGATCGAGATCACGCGGATGTTTTCGCTGACTCCGGCGATCCCCGGCACCAGGCAGCAGATGCCGCGCACGAGCAGATCGATCTGGACGCCGGCGCGGCTGGCGCGGTAAAGCGCTTCGATGACGGCAGGATCGGCGAGCGCGTTCATCCTGGCGACGATGAAGGCCGGCTTTCCCTCGGCCGCGTTCTGCGCTTCGCGATCGATCATCCGGATCGTCCACCGCTGGTAATCCATCGGCGAGACCACAAAATCGCGCCATCGCAGCGCGCTTCCCTTCGTCTCGACGAGCTCCTGCACGCCGGCCACGCTGAAACCGGTGAGCAGATTCATGAGCTGCGCGGCGTCGGCGCCGAAATCGCGATCGCAGGTGAAGAGATCGACGTCCGTGTAGAGGCGTCCCGTCACGGCGTTGTAGTTGCCGGTCGAGAGATGAACGTAGCGCCGCAGCTCGCCTGCTTCGCGGCGGACGATCAGGCAGACCTTGCAGTGCGTCTTGTAACCGACGATGCCGTAGACGACCTGCACGCCCGCCTCTTCCAGCGTGCGCGCCCAGGTGATGTTTTTCCGTTCGTCGAAACGCGCCTGGAGCTCGACGACGGCCGTCACTTGTTTACCAGCGCGGGCCGCGGCGGAAAGGGCGGCGATGATCGGCGAGCCGTAGTCGGTGCGGTACAGCGTCTGTTTGATCGCGACGACGCTGGGATCCTCCGTCGCCGTCTGCACGAACTCGATGACCGCGGTGAACGAATCGTACGGCCGGTGCAGCAGTAAATCCCCTCGGCGGATGATGGAGAAGATGTCGTCCGTGGTTGCCAGCTCCGCCGGCATGCGCGGATTGAAGGGCGGCTCTTTGAGCGCGGGCTTGTCGATCTGCGCGTGAAGTTGCAGGAAATCTCCGAGCTTGAGCGGACCGGGAGCGAAGAA
Source organism: Thermoanaerobaculia bacterium (assembly GCA_049586115.1). Lineage (GTDB taxonomy): Bacteria > Acidobacteriota > Thermoanaerobaculia > Gp7-AA8 > Gp7-AA8 > JADGNZ01. The sequence goes on from JBAVBF010000190.1 coordinate 1,764, forward strand.
GATGTCGTCGGGTGATGAATCGGTCGCTCCGGCCAGAAGCGCCAGCAGCGGATCGTCGGCGCCTTTCTCGATCTCCAGCCACACAACCTCCCGCCGTTCCCGCCGCCGCAGCTCGATCTCGATGCTCTTGAGGAGATCCTGCATGTCCTCTTCTTTGATGTCGAGATCGGAATTGCGGATGACGCGAAAGGCCGTGGAACGGAGCACTTTCAGGCCGGGGAAGAAACGATGGACGTGCGAAGAGATGACGTCTTCGAGCAGGACGAAGCGCGTCTTTTCCGGCATGGCCACGAGGCGCGGGACCGACTCCGGAATCTTGATGATGGCCACATGCCGTTCGCCTCGCTCGGACTCCAGCTGCAGAGCGAGATTGAGCGACAGGTTGGCGATGAACGGAAACGGGTGGGCGGGATCGATGGCCAGCGGCGTCAGAATCGGCTCGAGGTCGCGGCAGAAGTACTCCTCGACGAAATTGCGCTCTTTCCTGCCGAGGTCCGCGACCACTTCGACACGGATGCCTTCCTTCGCCATCGCCGGGATCAGTTCCTCCCCCAGGCATCGGTAGATCTCGCGGAGGAGCGAGCGCGCGCCGTCACGCACGGCCTGGAGGCGTTTCAAGCCGGTGCCGCGGGAGTCGACAGCGACATTCGCGGCGATGAGATCGCGGATCTCGCCGACACGGATCATGAAGAACTCGTCGAGGTTGTGTGCGCAGATGCTGAGGAACTTCACCCGTTCCAGCAACGGAACCGAGGGATTGCTGGCCTCCGCCAGCACGCGCTCGTTGAATGCGAGCGCGCTCAACTCGCGATCGAACAGCGGAACGGAGACCGGCGGAGTCAGTGGGGCGGGTGGCAGCGCGGTCTCACTCAACCCCGCCGCGGGCGCTATCTCTGCTGTGGATGACATCGGGCCGGCCATGGTATGCATCCGGTAGGCGCAAATGCATCGCTGTCCGTGTAAATTTTGAATGAAGGCGGCGAGTCGTCCTACTTGGCATCATCCCTGAAGGACACAGCAGTATCCCGACGAGGTGGCAGTCATGTTTGATGATGTCCTGATCGAATCTGCTGGCAAGGACAAGAAAAAAGGTGGCTGGAAGACGGTACTTATCTCCGCCATCCTGCACTTTCTGATCATCGGCGCGGTCGTCGCGGCCGGGCTTTACGTCAAGAAGAATCCCGAGATCATCACCAAGCCGATTCAGGCCTTCGTCGTCTCGGCACCGCCCCCTCCGCCTCCTCCCCCGCCGCCCGCGGCATCGCACGCATCATCCACGCCGCATGTGCAGCACGTCGAGCCGCAGACACATCAAACGTTCCATCAGCCGACGCAGACACCGCGCGAAGTGCCGCAGGTTGAAAACGTTCCGACCGATACCACCGGCGGCCAGGAAGGCGGCGTGGTCGGCGGACAGGTTGGCGGGGTGGTCGGCGGCGTCGTGGGAGGCGTGGTCGGCGGAACGCTTGGCGGCACCCTCGGCGGCCAACTCGGCGGACAGGTCGGCGGCACCGGCGACAAGCCGATGCGCGTCGGCGGTGACGTGAACCCGCCCACGGCCGTCAAACGGGTCGAACCGCTCTACCCCGACGTAGCGCGCAAAGCAAAGATCGAAGGCATTGTCATCCTCGAAACCATCATCGACCGCGACGGCAACGTCACCGACGTACGCGTGCTAAAAGGTCTCCCGCTCGGACTCGATCAATCGGCGGTCGACGCCGTCAAACGCTGGAAGTTCAAACCCGGAACGCTCAACGGACAGGCCGTTCCAGTCATTTTTACGCTCACGGTGAATTTCACGCTGCACTAAGGAGAAGTACATGGACGGGATGAACAGCAATTTCAGCCTCCTCGGAATGTGGGCGACCATGAACTGGGTCGCAAAAGGCGTCGTGGTCGTGCTGGCGCTGATGTCGATCTGGTCGCTGACCATCGCCATCGAGCGGCTGATCCGTTTTCAGCGCGCCAAACGCGAATCGCTCGGCATCGCTCTCGGCGTCACGCCGCTGCTCAAGCAGCACAAACTCGAGGAAGCGATCACGCTCGCCAGCGACAAGCGCTACCGCCACTCGCACCTCGCGCGCGTGCTGCGCGCGGGCCTGACCGAGTTTCAATACGAGTCGACGCAGACTCTTCCCGACGACTTCGACATCGTGGCCTCCGGGCAACGCGCCATCGAACGCGAATCGCTGATGACCACCGCGGAGATGAAGAAAGGACTCGGCAATCTGGCCACGATCTCCACGACCGCGCCGTTCGTCGGCCTGTTCGGCACCGTGGCCGGCATCATCCACGCCTTCCAGGGCATGGCCATCAGCGGCTCGGGCGGACTCGGCGCCGTCTCCGCCGGTATCGCCGAAGCGCTGGTCACGACCGCGTTCGGACTCTTCGTGGCCATCCCGGCCGTTTGGCTCTACAACTACTTCCTCAACAAGGTCGAGCGCTTTCAGGTGGAGATGTCGAACTCGTCATCCCAGCTCATCGACTACTTCATCAAGAACGAGGCGCGCGTCCGCGCCGGCACGGCAACGGTTCGCTAGGAGTCGAGGATGGCATTCGGCGCTGGGGGCGGAAGCCCCGACGAAGTCAAAGGAGACATCAACGTCACACCGCTGGTCGACGTCTGTCTCGTCCTCCTGATCATCTTCATGGTGGTCACGCCGATGCTGCAATCAGGCGTCGACGTGGCGCTGCCGCAAGGCGCGCATTCCGAAAAGAAGCCGGGCAAGGAGTCCGACCTGATCGTGTCGATCAAGGTGGATGGCACAGTCTTCATCGGCCAGGACTGGATTCCGGACCGCGACCTGCCGCGCTACATGAAAGCGGAGCACGACAAGAACGCGGGCCGCAATGTGATGGTGAAAGCCGACAAGCGCATCAACTTCGGCAAGGTGCGCATGGTGATGAAAGCCGCGAACGATGCCGATTTCACGGCCGTGTCGTTCCTGACGGAAAATCAGATGGCCGGGAAACAGATCGCGCAACAGGGAAAGTGAATTGTTGAGGGAGTCGGGCGTAGGGAGTGGGGTGTAGTAGATCGAAAAATCGATGGGCTCGTTCTCCTACATCCCGCCCCCTGCTCCCCACACTCAGTGAGGTAACGCAATGTCCATGTCCGCTGGCTCCGGCCAGGGAGTTCGATCCGAAATCAACATTACGCCGCTGGTCGACGTGGTGCTGGTGCTGCTCATCATCTTCATGGTGGCGACGCCGATCCTGCAGATGGGTCTCGACGTCGAGGTGCCGCCCAAGGTCGAAGTCACCGGCGCGCCGCCACCCTCGGAACAGAACCAGCTCGTGGTCACGGTCCGCACCGACGGGATCTATCTCAATACGCAGAAACTGGCTGACGCAAAAGCGCTCCGCGACGCGCTCGCGCCGCAAATGCTGTCGCGCGGAGTCGCCGACCGCGTCGTCTTCATCAATGCCGACGACACGGTACCGTTCGATCGCGCCGTCGAAGCGATGGACGCCGCGCACGAAGCTGGCGCGAAGAAGGTTGGCTTCCTTACCGATCCGCCCACCAAGTGATTTGAACGGTTTCCTCTACTCCACTCTCTTCGCGAACTGCACGCTCGGATCCTGCGTGGTGTTGTCCGTCGTCGAGCCGTAGACGAACGCGCTGCCGGATGTGATCTGGATCGTGATCGTTTCGCCGCCTACGAGAACGTAACCGTCGAGGATTTCGGCCGATCCGATCTGGCGGAAGAACGTCGGTCCGAAACTCTTCGACGTCGTTTTCACCACGACGCCGTCTTTGTTGCGAACGGTCAGATCGAAAGCAACGCCCTGTTCGAGCGTGCGCACGCCGATGTTGAGACGGAAGTGCGTATCCGCGGGAGCGATCAGCACTCCGGACTCGCCGTTCTGCAACGCGTCGGAGGCAGCCATCGGCTCGAGCGCGAGTCCTGTGGTTCCGGCCGTGCCTGCGTCGTTGAAGACGCGGGCGAGCAGTACCGGGAACGGTGAGCCGGCGTCAGCCACGACGTCCGCACTTCCGAGTCCGCTGGCGATGCCCATCGCGGGGAGGAGGTCGGCATACGAGAGGCTCTTGCCCGCCGGAATCGAATACGCGAGCGATGGATCAGCCGAAGATCCCGACACTGCCTGCGTGTGGAAGACGATCTTCCCCGACACGGCGCTGCTCTTCGGGTTGTAGAGTTGGACGGAGGTCTTGAAGTACGCGCCGAAATTGCCGGGCACGGAGCCGACCACCGGCAGAATGCGCGTTTGCGCGACCGGCGCGGCGCTGACGAGCACTGAGACGACGTTCGAATTGAACGATGCCGTGTTGCAGCCGGTGCTCTGATTGCGAGCACGAACGCGGTAGTAG
>JBAVBF010000191.1:0-9123 GCA_049586115.1 Thermoanaerobaculia bacterium
CGATCGCGACGTGCACGAGGTCGCGACGAAACTGAACCGTCCCAGCCGTTCGAAGATCTGCATCGACAGCGCGGGCCGCGCGGTGGTTCTTTTCAGTTCGCAGTGGGAACTCGATTACGCCGAGAAGGAAAATCCATCAGTCAACTTCCTTCTGGCGGCTTAGGTCACGAGGGCTTTTCACGCGGAGGCGCGGGGACGCGGAGAAAACCGAATCCTCCTCCGCGTCTCCGCGCCTCCGCGTGAAAAAACGTCACCTTCTAAGCAGCACTGCGTTAAACCGCTCGCCCCGCCAGATTCGCTCGACCTGGTACCGCGAACGGATCAGCGCCCCGGCCCCCAAGTCGTAATCGACGCCGAACGCGCGCGCACCGTACTCGCGGAGATCGCGGCTGACCATCAGCACGCGATCGGGCGGATGCAGCGTCAGTTCCCGCACGATCGCATCCTCCGTTTGCGACGCATCGACTTCGACCGGCGTGAACGTGTGAAAGGACAACGTCGTCGGGACGTTCGCGAGATAGTTGATGGTGATGCCTTCCGGGATCACCGCCAGCGTTCCACCCTGAACGGCTCCGATGACGCTGTTGAGCGTCCGCGCGCGATCGGCGTTCCAGTCGTAGAACGTCCCGCGCGGCGTCACGATCGCGAATCGTTTCTCCGCGTAGCGCTGGTGTTGCTGCCAGAGGTCGGCGCCCGCATTCGCGACGAACGGCGCGAGCCAGAGAATGGCCATCGCGTTCCGCCGCGGCAGGTAGCAGAACAATGTGTACGCGGCCAGCGCGATCGTCGGAATCGTCAGCACGAAGCCGTACCACGCCGGCGCAACGTTCAACGGAATCCTGAGCGTGCAGGCCACCGAAAAGGCCGCGAAGATCACCAGCGGACTCTCGCGGTCGCGCACGAGCGCCCATGCGAGTGCGATCCATTGCAGCACCGCCCATGCGCGAAAGAAGGAGTGATCAGCGATGAGAACGGCCACCATCACGATTGCAATCGCCGCCAGCCAATGCCGCCATCGCCGCAGAAACAGAATCGCGGCGATTCCGGCAATCCCGATGACGATCTGCAGTAATTGACTGCGCCAATCGGCGAATCCGGAGACGACCTCGAAGAAGCGCTTCGCGCGCGCACCGTGCTGCCACGCCGCGAAGACGTTCTCGCTCCACCAGTGCGTGCCGCGAAAGTAGAACGCGACAACGGCAAACGTCGCGATCATCGCGCCGCAATACGCCGCCAATTGCCGCCACGTGATCCGTCGCGCGATCGTCAGCACGATCACGATTACCATCGCCGCAACCGCGTACTCAACCTTGCACCACGACGCCAGCACCAGTGCGCCGATCGCGATCGCGTGACGCGCGTGCACGAACGCCGCGAGCGAGATGCACAACAGCGTCATCCCGATCGTCGCGCCGTAGCTGTACGGGAAGATGAAATTCGCCCCCCACGTCGACGCGCCGCAGAAGCAGATCGCCGCGAATGACAACGTCGCCGCGAATGCCGGCAACGGACGCCGCAACGCGATCCACAATGACGCCGCGATCGTCGCCGATTGCGCGACTCCGATCGCCACGTACGCCGCCAGCGAATGTCCGATCGCGCGTGTGATCAACGCCAGCAGGTACGGCGCGAGCGGCGGATATTGATAGCGGATGTCGCGATACAACTTCGCGCCGCGCGCAATCTGCTCCGGGATGTAGAGATCGCGGCCCGTATCGATAATCGGATCGAGCCAGCGAGCGTAGGACTGGATGAATGCGATTGCGGCGACTGCGATGACGGTGGCGATCAGCGCGATGCGGATCGCGGGCTCTCGACTCTCGACAGCCTCGGCACTCACTCTTTCATCGTCTCCGGATCCACGCCAAGGCTGCGGCAGAAATCGACGTACGCGAATGGCGAAATCTCGGACGGCTTGATCTCGCTGCGGCCGCCCCAAAAGACATTCGTGTACGACACCGGCATCCCAATCTCAGCAAGGTACGCGTCGATGGACGCCTTGTGGGCGAGCACCGCGTCCTTCTCCGTTCCGTGCGCGACGGCCATGATGTTCACGTTGCGGAACTCCGGCCCGCCCTCGCGCCAGTAGCAGTGCGTGAGGATGTGAAAGCGTCCGATCTCGCGGCCCGCTTCGATTTCGCGTCCTCGCGGCACGGCCCAATGAAACAGCGCGTTAAAACGCGTCACGCGTTCGCCGGTCTGCAGCGGCTTCACGTGTTCGAGGAACGTCGAGAAACGTCCGATGACCTTGCGCGCATTGAGCGACTCAGCCACCTCGAAGAATTGCTCCAACGGTACGCCCGCCTCGGCAGCGCGATTGCGCCAGAGATCGCGGGTGAACTCCTCCGGCTCGACTTCCCGTTTCAGCGCAGTCAGCACGCGCCAATCGAGGTCGCTCAGCGTCGCCTTGGTCGTATCCTTCTCCTCGGCCAGGGCATCCGATTTCGATCCCGGCTCCATCCCCTTGCGGCGGACGTGGCCGACGCCGAGGGCGAAGATGCGGTTCGCAGGCATCACGCGGAAGTGTTCGGCGCCGGTGAGGCGGCCGATCAGCGCGCAATGCTTCTCGATCGAATACCCCTGCGGCACTTTCACCGTCGTCCACAGCCGGTAATTCGAGCCGGGCGTCGCGGCGTCGGTGGAGCGGATCACCACATGGCCCGAGAATGGATCGTCCTCCACCATGTAATCGAAGGCGTCGGTGAGCTTCTCCTCCGGATACTGCCACGCCACGAGCGCGCCCTCGGCGAGATTCGTCGCCATCAGCGTCTGCCTGACCCGGCGGATGGTCCCGGCGCGCAGCATCGCGCGGACGCGCTCCATCACCGTCTCGGCGTCGACGCCCGACTGCTCCGCGATGGTTCCAACCGGATCGCGCACGAACCCCTGAATGCGATCCTCCGAAACCGCCAGGATCTTCGCGTTTACGGGATCGGTATGAGCGATTGGAAGGTCAGCAACGGTGGACATAACGCCTTCGAAGATAACATGCAGGCTGTTTGACAACGGTTCGCGCGCTGTCTTACCCTCACCGCTCCTGGACTGATTTGCGGGGCCGCTTGCAACCAGGTTAAAAAAAGCTAAAGAGCCGGCAGTAGGCCGTTCGACTCCGACTGAAGCCCCGCAATTCACGCGGGGCTTTTTCTTTTCTGGAGATTCCGAATGCCACAACCCGACCGTACCGCCGAACTTCGCGAACTGCTCGACCGCCGCATCCTCATCCTCGACGGCGCGATGGGTACGATGATCCAGCGCTACCGGCTCGATGAAGCCGGTTACCGCGGCGCGCAGTTCGCGAATCATCCGCGCGATCTCAAGGGCGCGAACGACGTCCTCTGCCTGACCAATCCGAAGATCGTCGAAGAGATTCATCGCCAGTATCTCGACGCCGGTGCCGACATCATCGAGACCAATACGTTCAACGCCCAGGCAATCTCGCTGGCGGATTACGACCTCGTCGAATACGCGTACGACATCAACCTCGCTGCCGCGCGCCTTGCGCGCGCCGCATGCGACGCATACTCGACTCCCGATCGTCCGCGTTTCGTGGCCGGCTCGCTCGGACCGACCAACCGCACCGCGTCGCTGTCGCCCGACGTCAACAATCCTGCGTTTCGCGGAGTGTCGTTCGACGAGCTCGTCGACGCCTATTACGACCAGATTCGCGGCCTCGTCGACGGCGGCTCCGACATCCTGATGCCGGAGACGACCTTCGACACGCTCAACCTCAAGGCCGCGCTCTTCGCGATCGAAAAGTATTTCGCGGACACCGGCATCCGCCTTCCGATCATCGCGTCGATCACCATCACCGACGCCTCGGGGCGGACGCTTTCAGGACAAACGGTCGAAGCGTGCTGGAACTCGATCTCTCACGCGCCGCTGCTCGCCGCGGGCATCAACTGCGCGCTCGGCGCGAAGGAGATGCGGCCGCACATCGAGGAGCTGGCGTCGATCGCGCCGGTCTACCTCAGTTGCTATCCCAACGCCGGGCTGCCGAACGCGCTCGGCGAATACGACCAGACGCCGGAGGAGATGGCCGCGCTGCTGCACGAATACGCCGGCAACAACTGGATCAACATCGTCGGCGGCTGCTGCGGCACGACACCCGACTACGTCCGCGCAATCGCCCAAACGGTGAAGAGTTTTCCGCCGCGCAAGCCGCCGGTGATCGAGAAGCGTCTGCGGCTCAGCGGACTGGAAGCGCTCACCGTCACGCCGGACTCGAACTTCATCATGGTCGGCGAGCGCACCAACGTCACCGGCTCGCCGAAGTTCGCGCAACTCGTCAAAGCCGGGGACCTCGAGCCGGCGCTGGCCATTGCCAAACAGCAGATCGACGGCGGCGCGAACATCCTCGACGTCAACATGGACGAAGGGCTGCTCGACTCCGAGAAGGTGATGGCGCACTTTCTCCACCTCGTCGCCTCGGAACCCGACATCGCCCGCGTGCCGATCATGATCGACTCCTCGAAATGGTCGGTGCTCGAAGCGGGACTGAAATGCACGCAGGGCAAGTCGGTCGTCAATTCGATTTCGTTGAAAGAGGGCGCTGACAAGTTCCGCGAACAGGCCCGCCTCATCAAACGTTACGGCGCGGCCGTGATCGTGATGGCCTTCGACGAACAGGGTCAGGCCGATTCGGTCGAGCGCAAAGTCGAAATCTGCTCGCGCGCGTACGCGATCCTCGTCGACGAAGTCGGCTTCGATCCGACCGATGTCATCTTCGATCCGAACGTCCTCACCGTCGCCACCGGAATCGAGGAGCACAACAACTACGGCGTCGCCTTCATCGAAGCCGTCCGCCAGCTGCACGAGCATTTTCCGCTGGTCAGTTTCTCGGGCGGCATCAGCAACGTCTCGTTCTCATTCCGCGGCAACAAGACGGTGCGTGAGGCCATGCACGCCGCGTTTCTCTACCACGCCATCAACGCAGGTCTGACGATGGGCATCGTCAACGCCGGCCAGCTCGCGATTTACGATGAGATTCCGCGCGAGCTGCGCGACCTCGTCGAAGACGTGCTCCTCAATCGCCGTCCCGACGCCACCGAGCGCCTGCTCACCTTTGCCGACTCGATCAAGGGACAAGGCGTGGCGACGGCGAAGGAAGAGGAAGCGTGGCGTAGCGGCACCGTCGAAGAGCGGCTCTCGCACTCGCTCGTCAAAGGCATCATCGAACACCTCGACGACGACGTCGAAGAAGCGCGGCAGACGTATCCGAGCGCGCTGTCGATCATTGAAGGCCCGCTGATGGATGGGATGAACGTCGTCGGCAATCTCTTCGGCGCCGGCAAAATGTTTCTCCCGCAGGTTGTCAAAAGTGCGCGCGTCATGAAGAAGGCGGTCGCGTATCTGCTCCCGTTCATGGAAGCCGAAAAAGCGAAAGCCGGCGACCTCTCCCAACGCGGCAAGGTGCTGATGGCGACGGTCAAAGGCGACGTTCACGACATCGGCAAGAACATCGTCGGCGTAGTTCTCGGCTGCAACAACTACGAGGTCATCGACCTCGGCGTGATGGTTTCCGCCGACAAAATCCTCGACACCGCCATCGCCGAAAAGGCCGACATCATCGGCCTCTCCGGCCTCATCACGCCGTCGCTCGACGAGATGGTTCATGTCGCGCGCGAGATGGAGCGCCGCGGCTTCACCGTCCCGGTACTCATCGGCGGAGCGACCACTTCGAAATTACACACCGCCGTGAAAATCGCGCCGCGTTATTCGCACGCGACCGTTCACGTGCTCGACGCCTCGCGCGCCGTCGGCGTCGTCAGCACGCTGCTCTCCGATCGGAAAGACGACTTCGTCCGCGAGCGCAACGCCGAATACGAACACCTCCGCGAAGCGCAGGCGAAACGTCAGGACGCCGTGAAGATCCTCCCGCTCGAAACCGCGCGCCGCCGCAAACCGTCGCTCACGTTTTCTCCCGACCGCCCGCCGTTCCTTGGCGTGCGAGTCCTCGACGACGTTCCGCTCGAGCGCATCGAGCCGTTCATCGACTGGAATCCGTTCTTCGCCGCCTGGGAGTTGCGCGGACGCTTCCCGCAGATTCTCGACGAACCGCGCGCGAAGGAGTTGTACGAAGACGGCCAGCGCCTGCTGCGCGAGATCATCGACAACCGCCTGATCCGCGCCCGCGCCGTCTACGGATTCTGGCCCGCGAATTCGGTCGGCGATGACGTCGAGCTCTACTCCGACGAATCGCGCGGCAGCGTCATCGCGCGCTTCCACACACTCCGCCAGCAGCAGGAGACGAACACGGGCCAGAATCAAGCGCTCGCCGACTTCATCGCGCCGAAGGAAAGCGGCATCCTCGACTACATCGGCGGTTTCGCCGTCACCGCCGGCATCGGAGTCGGTGACGTCGTGGCGCGTTTTGAAAAAGACCACGACGACTACAACGCCATCATGACCAAAGCGCTCGCCGATCGCCTCGCGGAAGGCTTAGCGGAGCTGCTCCACAAAGAAACCCGCGCCGGCTGGTACGCGCCGAACGAGAACCTGACTTCTGACGAGCTGATCGCCGAAAAATATCGCGGCATCCGTCCCGCGCCCGGCTATCCCGCCTCGCCCGACCACACCGAAAAAGCGACGCTCTTCTCACTCCTCGGCGCCGAACGCGCCGGCATCGAGCTGACCGAAAACTTCGCGATGATGCCCGCCGCCTCCGTCAGCGGCCTTTACTTCGCCCACCCACAATCAAAGTACTTCGCCGTCGGCAAAATCGGACGCGACCAGGTCGCCGACTACCACCTCCGCAAAGACTTGCCGCTCCCCGTCGTCGAACGCTGGCTCTCCCCCGCGCTGGCGTACGAGCCGGAGGCCGCGTCCGATCCCAATGTCTGCTACTGCGGCGCGACGCACGCAGCAGTTGCGGCAAAGGGCTAAGAGCGTTTCACGCGAAGGCGCGGAGACGCGGAGGTTGAGGGGTTTTCTCCGCGTCCCCGCGTCTCCGCGTGAAAAACGCTACGGCGGACCGAACAAATCTTCGGGAATCTCGACGCGCGGCAATTCAACCGACACGCGCAGCGGCAAAACGATTGGCGGATCGAGCTTCAAGCCCAGCGCGGAGGCAGGCAGCGTCTGGATTTCGCGCTTCGCGCCGACGTGTGGTTCGGTGATGCGGATTACCCCGCTGAACTGCAGCGGCGCCAATGAGGTCCGCGGAAGCGCGCGCAATGCCTCGTCGAGCCCGTTGCGATCGGCGGCGGGCATCGGCGCGAACGCGATCACCGGCAGCGGTTGCGGCGACGTCGTGTGGATGACGCGCAGATCGCGCGCGTGCTCGGCGAGCAGCGGATTCGACTCGGAGACCAACGCCGCGTCGGTGCGGCCGTAGAGCGCGTTCGCCGCCGCCGTCAGATCGTCTGCGACGCGCGTGGTCACATTGACGCCGTCGTCGCCGAGCGCCTCGGATCCGCTGATCGTTTTGCCGCGAAGATCGGACAACGATTTCGCACTGCTGCTGGCCGCCACGATCAACTTGCGCACGTAGGTCGTGTGTCCTTCGCGGCTGAAGGCGAAGCGCGGCGCGAAGTCGCGCGGAAGGAACTCGGGGTTGGCGATGACCACGCCGATACGTTCGCGATTCGCGGTGATGAATGCTCTCGCGTCATCCGCGCGCCGGAACAGTTCCGTTTTCAGCGGCAGTGACGATGCGCTCGCGAGATTTCCGACGATCGCCGTCGCGGCCTCGGCCAGCTTCTTCTCCGTTTCGGCGGGAGTGTCGGGGAGGAAAACGACGACTGTGTGACGCGGTTGCGAGGACGTTGGCTCCTCGGCCAATTCCTTCGCCGGCTGCGCCGTTTCGAGATTCTTCTTCGCTGCCGACTCGACCGTCGGCGGAAGATCGCCTGCGATTGCGCGAGCAAGCGGTTCGCGCGCGTCGCTGCCGATGACGAGATCGGCCGTGCCGCGGATGAAGAACGCGAGTGCTGTTCGCCGCTCGTCGAGCATTGCAGCGCGCTCAGCGAGCACGCGTGCACGTCGCGCCGCCGCTTCGTCCGCGCGTTTCACGGCGCGATCGATCTCGTCGGCAGCCTGCGCAAGCAGCGCCGTCGCGAGTGATTTTTTCGCGCGGCCGCAGACGTCGGCTTCCGTTCCAAGCGTGAGATCGAGCGATGTTCCGCTGTGGCGACTCCAGATAGCGCCGTTGCAGCGGATTGAATCGAGCAACTCCGCCGCATCGTCGTATCGGCGTTCCACCACCGCCACCTCGGCAACAGCAAGCGCGACCTCGTTCCAATCCGCAAACGCTTTGTGCGCCGCTCCGAGATGCGGCTTTGCCTCGCTGAACATTCCGAGCTGCCAGAAGAGGATGCCCGCATCGCCGCGCGCGATCGGCGAGGCGCTCTGCGCGAGCGACTTTGCGGCCACGTCGCGTTTTCCATCGAGCGCATCGAGCACCGCCGTCACCTCGGGTGCCGTCACGTGCAAGGCGCGCAAGTTTGCGGCGTTCGGCGTCTGGCGCAGATTGAGGACTGCCAGCTCCGCACGTATCGTCGGCCGATCGGGAAGCGCTTCGAGCGCGGCACGTTCCGCAGCGAGATCGCCCGCGTCGCGCGCGACGAGCGCGCGCTCCAGCATCACGATGTTGCCCAGCGGCGCGCGTTGCAGCAACGCCTTCGCATCGTCGAGCCGCTGCTCGTGACGCGCAATCCGTCCGAGGAGCATTAGCGACTCGGCATCGTTCGTGTCGAGTTTCAGCTCGTCTTCGAGCGACGCGCGCGCACCGGCGCGATCGCCGCGGATGAGTTGCGCGCGGCCGAGCATCTTCAGCGCTGTGCGTTTCGAATCGGCGTCGAAGTGCGGCATGCCGTCGCGCAGCATCTTGATGGCGTCTTCGTACTTTGCAGCTTTGAATGCGATCGTGCCGAGGTGCAGATACGCGAGCGGTAGCGACGCGTCGCCGGCGAGCGCCTTGCGGTATTCGTACTGCGCCCGGTCGGTCTTGCCGGTCGTAAAAAAGAGGAAGCCGAGGTTGTAGTGCGCCGTCGCGCTGTCATCGAGACTTGCCGCCTTCGAATAGGCATCGATCGCCTCGGACCACTTCTGCTGCTTCAGATAGATCGCGCCGAGGTTCGTGTAGGCGCGGGCGTTGACGGCTTCGACCGGCTGATGGGCCGCGAA